>JAKVCE010000007.1 GCA_022447405.1 Planctomycetota bacterium
TCAGCGCCGCTCCTTGTGCTGCCTTTTTTGGGCGCTGGGATGTTGGCCTTCGCCCTCGATGTCCGCGTGAGTGAGGAGGACCCGACGGAGCGGCTCCGGGAGCTGACCCGTGGCGCGCAGGGACACCTGGCCGCCGCTGGGCAGGAGGGAGACCTCAGCCCAGAGCTCGCGGAGGAGCTTGAGGCCCTCGCGGCCTCTTCTGACGCGCTCTTGGAGGGCTTGGAGGGAGCTCCCGCGGACTCCTCGGCCGCGGCCTACGATGAGCTCTTGGCGGAGGTGGACCGCTTGAGGGAGGAGATCCCAGCTGGCGAGGAGGCTGCTAGGGCCCTGGATCAGGCGGAGGAGCTCTTCGAGGCGGCGAAGCTCGCGCTGGAGGAGGAGGACTTCGCGATGGGAGATGAGGAGGGCGGAGGGGCTCCTGGCACAGATGAGGGAGGTCAGGACGGGCGCGGGAGCGCTCTTGGCGGCACAATGTCGGGACTCGAAGAAGGAGCGGACCCTGCGACTGACGGCCTGACCCAGGAGAGCTGGGAGGGGCCCGAGGGAGCCCTGGGGCCCGGGACGCACTGGCCCGACGAACATCGGGGCGTCGTCCGCCGCTGGGTCGAGGAGCTACGCACCCGAGAGACAGAGAGCGATGACTGAGACGGAAAAGAGCAACGAGCGCCTCGGCGTGTGGTTGGTGGGCGCGCGCGGCGCGATCTCCACCTGTGTCGCCTATGGGCTCGCGGGCCTCGTCGAGGGGCTCCTCGAGCCCGTGGGGCTGTGCACAGAGACGGAGGCCTTGAGCGGTCTCGACCTCTGCGCCTTCGATGACATCGTCTTGGGCGGCTGTGACGTCTGCGAGCGCAGCCTCACAGAGTCGGCAGCAGAGCTCGAGCAGCACGGGCTCCTCTCACCAGCGCTCATCACAGGGGTCGCCGCCCGCGCCGCGGCCTACGAGGAGCGCATCGTGCCCGGCGTCCTCGACCCTGCAGACGGGACGCCCATCGCCGCCGACCCTGAGAGCGAGCGCCTCGGGTCGCTCCCTTCGGGTGAGCAGGTGGCAGCGATCACCGCCGCGCTCGAGACCTTCAAGGAGGGCGCCGGTGTCTCGCGCGTCATCGTCGTCAACCTCGCGAGCAGCGAGGCGCAGCGCGCACCGTCCGACTCCTGGGAGGACCTGGCGGCCTTCGAAGCTGCGCTGGAGGCCGGCGAGCCTCAGCCCTCCTCGGTGCTCTACGCCTACGCGGCGCTCAAGGCCGGGCACCCCTTCGTCAACTTCACGCCGAGCGCCGGCGCGTCGATCCCAGCGCTGCGCGAGCTCGCGGAGGCTCAAGGTGTCCCCGTCGCTGGCAGCGACGGGAAGACCGGTGAGACCCTGGTGAAGACCGTCCTCGCGCCGATGTTCAGCGCGCGCGCCCTCAAGGTCCTCGCGTGGCAGGGCTACAACATGCTCGGAAACCGCGACGGCGAGGTCTTGGAGGAGCCCGCACACAAGGCGGCGAAGCTCCACAACAAGGACCAGGCGCTGCGTGAGCTCCTCGGGAACGACGACCTCCACTCTGAGGTCGCGATCGACTTCGTGCCCTCGCTCAACGACTGGAAGACGGCCTGGGACTTCATCCACTTCGAGGGCTTCCTCGGCGCGAAGATGAGCATGCAGTTCACTTGGCAGGGCTCGGACTCGGCCCTCGCTGCCCCGCTCGTCCTCGACCTCGTGCGGCTCACAGATGAGGCCGCGCGGGCTGGTCACTCGGGCGACCTCGATCACCTCGCGTGCTTCTTCAAGGCCCCGCTCTCCGGCGGCACGCACGACTTCCACCAGCAGCACTACAGGCTGCTCTCCTACGCGGCGAAGTCTTAGGCGCCATGTCGGTCGCCCTCGCCCTCGCTCTGGCGCTCACTTCAGCGCCGCTCCAGGGGGCGGAGGACCCGGTCTTCGAAGAGGACCGCTTGGAGGAGCGCGTGCTGCACCAGGGCTTCGACCGACCGATGGAGCTCGTGGTCCTCCCCGATGGGCGCGTCCTCGTCATCGAGCTCTCGGGGAAGCTCTGGATGTACCACCCCGACCGCGCCGAGCTGAGCTTGGCCTTCGAGATCGAGGTCTTCACCGAGCAGGAGAACGGCCTCATCGGCCTGACCTTGGACCCGGACTTCGAGGAGAACGACTGGGTCTACCTGCAGTACTCGCCGCCTGACTTCGTCGGCCAGCACGTGAGCCGCTTCAAGCTGGTGGGGGACGTCTTGGACGCGGAGACAGAGGAGGTGATCTTCACCTACGAGGAGCAGCGAGAGGAGTGCTGTCACCACGCGGGCTCCCTGGCCTTCGGCCCCGACGGATGCCTCTTCATCGCTTGCGGCGACAACACCCATCCGCACGGCGACTCTGGCGGCTACGCCCCGATCGATGAGCGAGACGGGCGCTCTCCATGGAACGCCTTCCGAACGAGCGCGAACACCAAGTCCTACAACGGCAAGGTCCTGCGCATCCGCCCGCTCCCCGGCGGCGGCTACGCGGTCCCGGACGGGAACCTCTTCCCCAAGGACGGCTCCATCGGTCACCCCGAGATCTACGTCATGGGCTGCCGCAACCCTTGGCGCATCGCGGTGGATCAAGAGACGGGCTTCCTCTACTGGGGTGACGTGGGGCCGGACGCAGGCGGAGACGGTGCCGCTGGGCCGCGCGGCTATGACGAGATGAACCAGGCGCGCGGTCCGGGCAACTTCGGCTGGCCGCTCTTCATCGGACCGAATCGCCCCTACAAGCTGCGCGACTTCGAGACGGGAGAGATCGGCGAGGCCTTCGACCCGCTGCGTCCCGTGAACCCCTCGCGCTACAACACCGGCTCGGAGGTCTTGCCGCCCGCTGAGCCCGCCTGGATCTCCTATGCCGCTGGGAGCTCCGAGCCGCACTCCATCCTGCACGCTGGCGGCGGCCGCACGGCCTGCGCTGGGCCCATCTACCACTTCGACCCTGAGCTCGATTCCGACACCAAGTTCCCGGTCTGGTTCGACGGCGCGGCCTTCATCTACGAGTGGTCGCGGAACTGGGTCATGGTCGTCCACATGGACGAGGCGGGCGACGTCGAGGAGATCTCGCCCTTCACCGGACGCCTCGACTTCGTGCGGCCGGTGGACATGTGCTTCGGACCTGAGGGCTCTCTCTATGTTCTTGAGTACGGCACGACCTGGGGGCCGAACGAGAACTCTGCCCTGGTGCGCATCGACTACAACGCGGGCAACCGCGCGCCGAAGGCGGTCGCGTCCTCTGGGCTCGCGGTGGGCGCTGTGCCGCTCGAGGTCGACTTCACTGCGGAGGGGAGCAGCGACCGAGACGGGGACGAGCTCCGCTACGAGTGGGTGCTGCTCCCGGGAGAGGAGGTCGTCGCAGAGGGCGAGCGCGCGACTCACACCTTCACGGAACCCGGCGTCTACACGGTGGAGCTCCGGGTCACGGACCCGGCGGGCGCTCTAGGCGTCGCGAGGCTCCCTGTGCGGGTCGGGAACACGCCGCCCGTCGTCACGCTAGAGGGCGTGCTGGACGGCGGCTTCTTCGACTGGGGCGAGCCCGTCGCTTACGGCGTGCAAGTGAGCGACGCAGAGGACGGCGAGAGCGAGGGCGCGGAGGGCGAGGACCTCGTCTGGTGGATGGAGAACGTCTTCGTCGAGGCCTCCTTCGTGGAGGGCCCGGTGCCTGGCACCGACGGCTCGGCGCTCGCGGCGGACCCGCCCGGGCTCGCCTTGATGAAGATGGAGGACTGCTTCAACTGCCACGCGGTGGAGCGCCGCATCGTCGGCCCCTCCTTCCTCGAGGTGGCGGAGCGCTACCGCGGCGACGAGGCGGCCTTCGAGGCCGCGGTCGAGCGCGTGCGCGTCGGCTCGAGCGGGGTCTGGGGTGACGCGCCCATGCGCCCGCACGAGGCCTCGAAGCCAGAGGAGCTCAGCGCCATGGTGCGCTGGGTCTTCGAGCTCGAGCCTGACGGCAAGGAGCGCGTGATCCGTCCGGGTCTCAGCGGCGCGCTCCTCCCGCCGGAGGCTGCGCCCTCTGGGGTCTTCGTGATGCGCGCGAGCTACACGGACCTAGGCGGCGGCCCGGTCGAGCCCTTGCAGGGGAGCGCCGAGCTCTTCCTGCGCACCCGGCGCGTGGAGGCCGAGCACTTCGTGGAGCCTCATGGCCTCAAGCGCAAGGAGCTCGACACAGCGAGCGGCGGCGCCTACTTCGGTGACATCAAAGACGGCGCGAGCCTCCAACTCCCGCGGGTCGACCTCACCGGGATCAAGGGAGCGCGCGCGCGCCTCGGCGTCGCCGGCGGCGCGGGAGAGGTGGAGCTTCATCTCGCGGAGGGCAGGGAGACCCTGCTCGCGACCTTCGACGCCGAGGGACAGGCCGCGCGCTTCTCGCTCCCGGAGACCGAGGCCAAGGTCTTCCTCCAGACGCCGAACGCGCGCTTCGTGTGCGCCGACTCAGGCAAGGACAGTCGGGTCATGGCGAACCGCGACGGAGGCGGGCCGTGGGAGGTCTTCACCCTCCAGCCCCAGGAGGACGGGAGCTACTTCATCCGCTCCTACCTCGGGCACCCGCTCTACATTGACCATGAAGAGGGCGCGCGCCTCATGGCAGACGATGCGGACGCGGAGCCTGAGCCCTTCCAGATCACTGAGGCTGCCGACGGGCGCTGGACCTTCGCGACGGCAGACGGCTGGGCGCTCCTCTCCAAGGAGGGCGATGACGAGCGCCTCTATGTGAGCGCGGAGGTGGCGGAGGGGACGGCCTTCACGATCAGCTACGAGGGCCAGTGGGCCATGAGCTGGGTCGAGGTGGAGCGTGTCTTCCAGGTCCCGACGGGGATGACGGAGCTCGAGCTCCGCTTCCGTCCGAAGGCTGGCTCAAGCGGCCTCGCCGGCATCGACTGGATCGAGTTCCTGCGCTGAGCGGCCGACTCTTCAGCCTCGCAGCCAGTCCAGCGCCGCGCTGATCTCGGCGCGGGGTTCGGAGCGGAAGGAGCAGTCTTCTCCTGTCGCTGGGTGCTGGAAGGCGAGGCCTGCGGCGTGGAGGGCTTGGCGGCCGATGCGCGGGCAGCCCTCGGGGAGCTTGGGCGCGTCCTTCACCCGGTAGAGGCCCTCGCCCACGACCTGCAGGCCGTGCTCGAAGAGGTGGACGCGGATCTGGTGGCGGCGGCCGGTGTCGATGGCGCACTCGATGAGCGAGAGGTCACCGAGGCGCTCGAGGACGCGGAAGTGGGTGGAGGCGCGCTTGCCGCCTGTGGGCGGCTCCGCCATCTGGCGGTCGGGCTGCTTGGGCTGGGGGCCGATGGGGAGGTTGCAGGAGAACTCATCGGGAGGCGGCGAGCCCGACACCAGGGCGAGGTAGCGCTTCTCGACCTGGCCGCGCTTGAAGAGCTCCTTCAGCGCGTGGAAGGTCTCCTCATCACGCGCCACGACGAGGAGGCCTGAGGTGTGGCGGTCGAGGCGGTGGACGATGCCTGGCCGCTCCGCGCCGTAGGTCGTGGGGAGGGGACCCAAGAGGTGCTCGGCTGCGTCGGCGAAGGTCTCGCCGCCCACGAGGCGCTCGGTCGCGTGGACGAGGAGGCCGCAGGGCTTGTCCAAGACGGCGAGGTGCTCGTCCGAGTGGATGACGCGCACGCCGTGGGAGAGGTCCTTCGGCTTGGCTTGGCCGTCCCCGAATTGGACGCGCAGGCGCTGGCCGACGCGGACCTTCACGTTCGAGCGCACCACGCGCTGCTTGTCGAGCTTCACGTTGCCCTTGCGCACGAGCTTCTGGAGCTGGGACTTCGTGCGACCAGGCACGAGCTTCTCGAGCACCCGGTCGAGTCGGTTCACGCCGAGGTCCGCGGGGATCTCGAGGTCGACGTCGTACACCGGGTCGCTCATTCGGCGGCGCGCAGGAGGTCGAGGCGCGCGATCGCGCTCTTCACGGCGAAGCCGCCACAGACGGCGAAGGCGAGGGAGACGCCGGCCTGCACGTGGTGGTCGAGGAAGAAGTTCCCGAGGGTGAACATCGAGCCGTAGATGAGGCCGAGGCCGCCGAAGATGCCGATGAGCGCCGCGGTGCCCTCGCCTTCGGGCGCCTTCACTCCGGCGAGCGCGCGCACCGGACCCCAGGCGCCGACGGGCCGCACCTTCTCATAGAAGGGGACGAGGCTCGCCGGGTCGGGCGTCCGAGTGAAGAGCATCGAGAGGAGGGAGGTCGCGATCGAGGCGCCGACGACGAGGATCAGCCGGCCGGTGTCCAGGAGCGAGCCGCCGCTCGTGAGGGGGCCGAGCTCCCAGTCGAAGCCGCCGAAGGTCAGCGTGATGGTGACGACGCTCGAGGTGATCATGGCGACTATCTCGGTCGAGGCGCGCACCCTCCACCAGAGCCACCGGCCGACATAGACCGGGCCGACCCCGCCCAAGAAGGCGATGAAGAAGGTGAAGAGGTCGGAGATGGAGCTCGAGAAGTAAGCGAGCACGCCGCCCAGGGTCATGATCACGACGGAGGAGAGGCGCGCAGCGAGGACCTCGCCCTTGGGGTCGGCGTCGGGCCTGAGGAAGCGCTTGTAGACGTCGTTCACGAAGTAGGAGGACGCCAGGTTCACGTGGGTGTCGATGGTCGACATGAACGCCGCCAAGAGCGAGGCCACGACGAGCCCCAAGAGCCCGATGGGCAAGAAGCGCGTCATCATCGCGACGTAGGCGAGCTCGGAGTCGGTGCGGGCGAGGACGTCGCCGGAGCGCACCGCGTCACCCTCCTTCACCTTCGCGAGCGGCGCGCCCATCTCGTCGATGGCCTCGAGCGGCATGACGCGGAGACCAGCGTCCGTCTGGATGGAGATCGCCTCTGCTGTCACCTCTGCCACCGTGCCCGCCGCGGGCGCGTCGACCGTGCGGACCGGGAAGATCGCGAGGGAGGCGAGGGCCACGAGCACCCAGATCCAGGGGCGCATGGCGTAGTGAGCGATGGAGTACCAGAGGACGGCGAGCATCCCGTGTCGCTCGTCCTTGGAGGCGGAGATGCGCTGGACCGTGACGCCGCCGCCGTCGACGGACTGGCTCGACCACCAGGCGATCCCTAGGTAGACAGCCACGGTCGCGACAGGGATCGTCCAGAAGGTCGGGCTCATGAAGCCGCCCTCGCCGGGGCTCGGGATGAGCGAGAAGGTGTCGGCAGCGACCGCGATGCCCTCGCTTGAGAGCCGCTGGGTGAGGCCCGCCATGCCCTCGACCGCGCGCCAGGAGAGCCAGGCCAGGGCGACGCCGCCCGTCATCGCCATGGCGAACTGCAGGAGGTCGGTGATGACGACTCCCCAGAAGCCCGCCAAGAGGGAGTAGCTGAGGCTGATGCCGCAGGCGGCGGCGATGGCCGTCATCTTGTCCACGTCGAAGAGGACGTCGACGATCTTGGCGGCGGCGAGGATCACCCAGCAGAGGACGATCGTGTTCGTGATGCCTGCGTGATAGAAGCCGAGGAAGCCGCGCAGGATGCCGGCGCTCTTGCCGCCGTAGCGGAGCGTGGAGAGCTCAGCCGTCGTCATGACGTTGCCGCGACGCCAGTAGCGTGCGAAGAGGAAGACGGTCATCATCCCGCCGATCGCGTAACACCACCAGAGCCAGTTCTTCCAGATGCCGGAGTCGCGCACCCAGCCCGTCACGACGAGGGGCGTGTCCGCGGCGAAGGTCGTGGCGACCATCGAGGTGCCGGTGATCCACCAGGGGAGCGAGCGGCCAGAGAGGAAGTACTCGGAGCTGCTAGAGCCCGCCTTCTTCGCGAAGCGCAGGCCGACGATGACCGCGAAGGCCACGTAGCCGATGATCACCGACCAGTCGATCCAGTGGAGCTGCATGGGGAGGAGCCTAGCGGACCGGCGCGCGGCTCACCATTGAGAGGTGGTCTCAGGCGAGGTCGTGGCGCTTGAGGAAGGCGAGCGTGCGGGCCACGAGGTCGGCCTGGACCTCCTCGGGCGGACGGTAGGGGACGTCCGGGTCGGTCTTCCTGATGCTGAAGCCGTGGTCTGCGCCGTCGATGATCTCGAGGGTGTGCTCGGCGCCGAGGGAGGGGAGGTGCTCGCGCAGGGGCTCTAGGGGCGCGAGCGCGTCGCGCGTCCCCTGCAGGAAGAGGGTCGGGACGCGGACGTCGGGGAAGTGTGCCACGCGCGGCTTGTGCGGCGCCTTCGGGCGCTGCAGCGGATAGCCGAAGAGCACGATGGCGGCGCACTTTTCTCCCTCGGCTGCGAGCATCGTGCTCGCGCGTCCGCCCATGGACTTCCCCGCCAGGACGAGCGGGCGGTCGGGGAAGCGCTCGCGCGCGTGCTCGCACGCGAGCTTGTGCGCCTCCAAGAGGACCGGCATCCGATCCGGTGGCATGCGCCGCTCCTCGCGCGCCGCGCGCTCGGTGTAGGGGTAGGCGAAGCGCAGGACGGGGGAGCCAGCGCCGGCGAGCGCGGCGGCGATCTCCGCCATGAAGGGGCTCTCCATCGGCGCACCCGCGCCGTGGGCGAAGACGATGACGGCGCCACCATCTCTCTCCGGGAGGTCCCACGCCGCGCCGAGGGAGTCCACGTACTTGCCCTCAAAGGGGATGGCGTGGTGCTCGCTCAACGCTGCCTCCCGTCGCTCGTGAGTCGTCGAGAATCTCGATGCGCTCCCATGGGGTTCATGTTGGACTGATCATCCGCCGAGAGGAAGCCTCGGCAGCAAGTCATGAGCAGGCAACGAGAGCTCTTCTCCACAGAGGACCCCGACAAGACGAGCGGCCTCGAGGGCTTCGAGCTCCGCGAGGGCTTCCTCACGCCCGGGCGTACGGGTGAGCTGATGGCTGGTCTCCTGGAGACCGTGCCCTGGGAGGTGGAGGAGATCACGATCTTCCAGAAGGTCATCCCCTGCCCGCGATTGACGGCCTGGTATGGCGACGAAGGAGCGGGGTACATGTACTCCGGGATCCCGCACGAGCCGCTGCCTTGGACTGCAGAGCTCAAGGCCTTACGTGATGAGGTCAGCGCTGCCACGGGCGCGCGCTTCAACAGCGTGCTCCTGAACCGCTATCGGAGCGGGGAGGACTCCGTCTCCTGGCACCGCGACGACGAGCCAGAGCTCGGCAGGGACCCCGTGATCGCCTCCTTGAGCCTCGGCGCGACGCGCCGCTTCAAGCTCCGGCATTTAGCGACCAAGGAGACACACTCCCTCGACCTCAGCGATGGGAGTCTGCTCTTGATGAGCGGACCCTCTCAGCGGGAGTGGGAGCACTGCCTCACGAAGACGAAGCGCGCCGTGGGGGAGCGCATCAACCTCACCTTCCGCTGGGTCGAGCCAGCGGAGTGAGCTCATCAGCGGCCGTCTTCGGTCTCTTCGACGACGGGGATGTTCAGGCCGTCGGGGAGCTCTAGGCCCTCGGGGAGGCCGCCCTCGAAGATGGGGACGCCTCCGGGGAGCGCGCCCTCTGCAGGCGCCTCCTCTTCGACCGCGATGGGCTGGACCAGGTCCGTCATGCGCTTCGAGAGGTTGGTCTTGCTGTAGGGCGCGACCTCGAAGACCCAGCCGGAGAGCTTCGCGTTGAGCAGCGCGACCTCGGCTGCGATCTCCTCAGCGGAGCGCTCGGCGGGCACCTCTGCGCCCTCTTCAGGGGCGGGCGCGGGACCGGCGGCCTTGAGCTGCTCTGGACCCTCAGAGCCATCGGAGGCGGAGAAGACGGCGTAGAAGGTCTCGTCCTCAGGCACCTCGGCGACGGAGTAGATCGTGACATCCACGCGCAGGCCGTCGAAGGTCCAGAAGCTCGTCCGCGTCGGCGTCCTGTTCTCGAAGTCAAAGTCCTCGCTCGCGCTCACGTCCACGAAGTTGAGGTACTGCAGCGCAGAGCCCATGCCCGCGGCGACGGCCTCGTACTTCAGCTCAGAGCCTTCGGGGATGTCGTAGACCTCGTACTGCTCGACCTCTTCGGAGGAGCGCGCGACGAAGACCTGCTCCATGTCGGGGTGGAGGGTCTCCACGGCTTGGATGCGCTCGCGCGGGAGCTCGAGGATCTGCTTGTCGAGCCAGGCGCTTGAGTCCTCGGAGATCGTGAGGTCGCCGGAGACCAGCCAGGACTGGTCCGAGTCCGCGACGCGCACATAGTAAGAGGGGTCACCGGCGCCCTCGCGGCGGTTGCCGATGATGAGCGCGGCGATCGCGGCGCCGTTGGCGTCGGTCAGGGAGACGAGCTTGGAGTTGGAGTCCTCCTGCCCAGGTCCCTCGACCCCCAGCCTGGCGTAGCTCGACGCGACCTTGGTCTTGGCCTCGATCTTCTCGGCCTCTGAGATGGCGATGAGGGTCTTGCGGACCTCCTCCATCTTCACGGGGTAGCCGCTCTTGGCGTCGAGGCCCCAGCCGCGCTCGGTCTTCGAGGCAGACCAGGTCTCGCTGGTGCTCGAGACGGTGATGGAGGCGACGTCGTTCAAGCGCTCGGCGAGCGCGGGCAAGAGCGCAGCGTCCTCCGGGACCTCCGGCTTCTGCGGGCCCTGGGACTCACGCTGGGAGAGGCCGATCCCGAGGAGGACGAGGGCGAGGAGCCCGAGCTTCATGAGGGTCTTGTTCTGCATGCTTCAGCTCCGCTTTCGGCCGCCGCGCGCCGCGGTGACGAGGAGTCCGAGGAGGAGGATGACGGCGGGCAAGCCGAAGACATTGGTCGCCTTCACGACCGTGCCCACGCCCTCGATCTTGTCAGCGAGGGAGTGCTGCACGGCGCGCAGCGCCTTGCGGGTCTCGACCTGCTCATCGCGGAACTTGTCGATCTCTGCGCGCTGCTCTGCAGAGAGGATGACGGAGTTCACCCCGCCGCCCTTCTGTTGTTGGAGGTCTTGGATCTTGCGCTCAGTCTCCGCGAGCTTGTCCGTGAGATCCTGCTCCTTCCTGCCCGTCTCTTCAGCGGCCTTTCGCCGGATCTCGTCCAGGTACTCGAACGGACGATAGAAGGAGCCGCGGCTGCGCAGGTTGATGAGGTCGGAGCTGCCGGAGAGGTTGTCGATCGCGTTCACGAGCATGTCGCCGTTGTTCGCCTGTGGCTGGGCGATGCGCATGCCGAAGAAGTTGCTCACCTGAACCCACCAGCGGTCCTGGAGGAGGTCAGCGTCTCCGACGAGGACGACTTGGATGGGCTCGGTGGAGTCTTCGATGTGCAGCGGCTTCTCGGTCGGTGCGACGCCCTCGGTGGTCGGGTCCTCAGGGAGACCCCCCGGATAGGCGCTCTTCACGTGGCCCGTGAGGCGCGCCGCCAAGGTGAGCTCCTCGCCGCCAGCGACATAGTCCTGGAGCAGGCGGTCGGGGTCCGGGCCAAAGGAGATGTTCATCTTGTCCACGAGCATCGCATCATCGCTCGTCTGGACGAGCGGCGTGAGGGTCGTCGTCGCGCCCTCTGTCGGGAGGAAGTGACCACCCATACCCACGCGGAGCGTGTTCAGCTCAGCGGTGATCGGGTCGTTGGACGCGCAGGCCTTCTTGTCGAGCCCGATGAAGACGACGAAGGGTGTCTCCCTGTTCTTCCAGTTCACGTTCAGGGCGTTCTTCTGGTCAGCTGCGATCCCCTCGGTGGGGAACTCGACCCCCCAAGCGTCGAGGAGGGGGCCCAGGTCGCTCGTGCGGTTGGCGGTCATCGCGGCCATCGGGTTCGACGGGTCTTGCGGCGGGATGTCCTGCTCGCAGTGCGGGTCGAGGTAGAAGATGGCGTGGCCGCCGGCGATGACGAACTGGTCGATCGCGTAGAGGAGCTCGTCAGAGAACTCCTTGGGGTGCACGACGAGGAGCACGTCGACCTCTTTAGGGATCTCCGTCGCCGAGGTCGGGATCATCTCGAGGTCACAGGTCTGCTCGATGGTCTCCACGATGAACCAGGGCTGCGGGGCGGCCTGCGGTTGCATCGGGTTGACTGGCCCGCCGCTCAGGGGGAGCGTCGTGAGCAGGCCCACCGTGGTGCGGTCGGGGTTCGCGAGCTGGTAGATGAGCTTGGTGAGGTCGTACTCGAGGAACTCCTCGCGCCGCAGCTGGAAGAAGGGGATGACCTCCTCTCCGTCCGTGGTGTTGGTGCCGACGAGGCCGAAGTAGAGCATCTCTCCCGCGCGGTTCACGGGGACGCCTTGCATGCCATAGCTGACCGCTTGGTCCTCCTCCTCGCTGAAGGGCTCGGGCTCAATGAATTGAACATCAAGTCGTGGTCCCGCGATCGACTGGTACTCGGCGAGGAGCTCCTCGACGCGCCGCGCGTAGTCGCGCAGGTCGGTGAGGTCGTTCGCCATCGTCTTCGAGAAGAAGAAGCGCAGCGTGACGTCGTCTTCCATCCCCTCGAGGATCGAGCGGGTGCCGTCCGAGAGGGTGAAGAGTCCGCTCTCCGTGAGGTCCAGCCGCGCCTTGCGGAACAGCGTGGAGCTCGCGAGGTTGATCGAGAAGAAGAGGACCAGGCAGATGAAGAGGCCCTTCCAGAGGTTTTGTTTAGGGTTCATGTTCGTCACCTACTCGCCCTTCTTGGCGTCCAAGATCAGGGTGTTCGCGAGGAGGAAGCAGCCGATCAGCGAGGCGTAGAAGATCACGTCGCGCAGGTCGATGACGCCCTTCGAGATCGAGTTGAAGTGCGTCATGAAGCTGAAGGAGCTCACGGTGTCGATCACCGCTTGCGGCGCCCAGCCGGTGAAGAAGTCGAGGACCGCCGGGAGGCCGGCGAGGATGAAGAGCAGGCATCCGACGATGCTCACGACGAAGGCGATGACCTGGTTGTTCGTCATGGCCGAGATGCAGGAGCCGATGGCGAGGTAGCCGCCCGCCATCAAGAGGCTGCCGATGTAGGCGGCGAGGATGACCCCGTTGTCCGGGTCACCGAGGACGTTCACCGTGATCCAGACCGGGAAGGTCGCCGCCAGCGCGATGGCTGTGAAGGCCCAGGCGGCGAGGAACTTGCCCATCACGGCCTGCCCGGTGGAGATGGGCAGGGTCAGGAGGAGCTCGATCGTGCCCGTCTTGCGCTCCTCGGCCCACAGGCGCATCGAGATCGCCGGGACGAGGATCAGGTAGAGCCAGGGGTGGAAGAAGAAGAAGGGGGCGAGGTCCGCCTGCTCGCGCTCGAAGAAGCCGCCCATGTAGAAGGTCAGGATCCCGGTGAGGAGCAGGAAGATGACGATGAAGACGTAGGCGACGGGCGTCGTGAAGTACCCGCGCAGCTCGCGCTTGAGGATGGTGGTTGTGCTCTTCATGGCTTACCTCAACCCAAGGCCGGCGCTGCGGCGGTGGTGATCTCGCGGAAGACCTCGTCGAGGCGCCCGGAGGGGGAGCGCTCCTTGAGCTCTTGGGGGGTCCCGTCGTAGACGACCTTGCCGTGCGTGATGATGATCGCGCGCGAGCAGACCGCCTCGACCTCTTCGAGGATGTGGGTGGAGAGGATGATGACCTTGTCTTGGGACATCTCCTCGATGAGCTGCCGCACCTCGTGCTTCTGGTTCGGGTCGAGCCCGTCGGTGGGCTCGTCGAGGATGAGGATCTCCGGGTCGTGGACGATCGCCTGCGCGAGGCCGACCCGGCGCTTGAAGCCCTTCGAGAGGGTGTCGATGCGCTGGTCGAGGACGCCTGCGATGTGGACCTGGGCCACGACCTTCTCGATGCGCGCCCTGCGCTCCGAGGCGGGGACGCCGCGCACCTCGGCGATGAACTCTAAGAGCGTCCGCGGGGTCATGTCCGGGTAGAGCGGCGCGCCCTCAGGCAGGTAGCCGATGCGGCGCTTGGCGGCGATGGGGTCCGCGCCGACGTCTGCTCCAGCGACCTTGACGCCTCCGCCGGTGGGAGTGAGGAAGCCGGTGATCATGCGCATCGTGGTCGACTTCCCGGCGCCGTTGGGGCCGAGGAAGCCGAGCACTTCACCGGGCTCGACGGAGAAGCTGACGCCGTCCACGGCGCGGAAGTCGCCGAAGGACTTCTGGAGGTCTTGGATCTCGATCATCGTTCTTGGGCTCTTCGTTCCGCTCTAAGGGGATCTGGGCGCTCGCGTCGCGCCCTGCGGGGAGGATTCGGGCAGAGATTCTAGGGATCTACACGTTGATGGCAACCGAAGCACCTACGACTGCCCTGCCTGGGCGTTGGGCCTCGGTAGCGGCTTTCTCGTCGCATTCTCGGTATCTTTTCGCGCTCGAACTGGTTCGGAGGGCCGAGACTCCTCCCAACACCCCGCACAGCATGCTCACGATCGCGCTCACGCTCCTCACCCTCGCGCCGGATGACTCTGCCGCCGCTCCCTCAGAAGACAGCGAGACCAAGGAGGCCGAGGAGTGGACGGGCACCCTCGGCGCAGGTCTCACCACGACGAGCGGGAACACGGATCGCAACAGCCTGCACTCTCAGGTCGACGCCGCGCTTCGGCTAGAGAAGCGCAGGTACTCCCTCGGCTTCGACTGGCAGTACGCTGACGAGGCGGAGGACGGGCCGAGCGAGCTCCTGGAGCGTCGCGCGAGCGCCAACGGCCAGGTGGACTTCTTCCTCGACGACAAGTCTTACCTCCTCGTGAACGCTGATGTGGAGACCGATCACAAAGCAGAGCTCGACCTGCGCTACACAGCAGGCCTCGGCTATGGATATCAGGTCGCAGAGGAAGAAGGTTGGAGCCTCTCCTTTGAGGCTGGCTTGAACGGCATCAACGAACAGTTCAATGGAGAGGAGGAGGACAGCTACCTCTCGGGGCGCTTCGGCTACTCGCTGAAGAGAGACCTGGGAGAGCGCTGGACGCTCTCGCAAGACAGCGAGATCTTCCCCAGCTTTGAAGAGTCAGAGGACATCCACCTAGAGGTGGACAGCCGCCTGAGGTGTGACCTCTCTAAAAATCTCTATGGGCAGTTTCAGTGGCTCTTTGACTGGGACAACACTCCGGCAGACGGCGCGGAGCGCGCAGATCACCGCCTCCTCCTCTCCGTGGGGTACTCCTTCTAAGGAGGCTGTGCCATGACGATGACCATCTTGATGTTGATCGGTGCGACCCTGGCGGGCGGTCTCGTCCCGCTCTTCGCGTCGCGCTTCCGCGAGGGCGGACTGCACCTCTTGGTCGCGGTCTCGGCTGGCTTGGTGCTCGGCGCCTTCCTCTTCCACCTCGCGCCAGAGTTCTTGGCCTCCGTCGATCAGCCTGCGAGCGGGGCGACGGCGGGCTTGGTGACAGGCTTCCTCGTCATGGCGGCGTGGGGGCTCTATCGCTCCAGGAAGGTCGAGCCGGGCTCCGATCCTCACGGGAGAGTCTGGCTCTCTGCGCTCCTCGGCATGAGCGCGCACGCCGTCACAGCGGGCGTCGGCCTCGCGCTCTTCATCGAGTCCGAGAGCTTCGCGGTGTTGCTCGTCCCTTTCCTCTGGCACAAGGCCACGGAGGGCCTCTCGCTCTCCTCCCTGCTGCAGCTCTCTGGGCAAGGGCCGGCGAAGATGATCGGCTACCTCACCCTCTTCAGCCTCGCGACCCCGGCAGGGATCTTGCTCGGCTTGGCAGGGATTGGTGATGAGCAAGGCTTCATCGCTGGCTTGGCGGCGGGCTCCTTCCTCTACGTGGTGTTCTTCGACTTCCTGCCGGAGGCTTTCCACGGCGCAGGGAGCCGCGCGCTGCGCGGGGTCGCTCTCACCGTGGGACTCCTCATCGGCGCGAGCATGGGGCACGGTCACTTCCATGAGGGAGGCGCGATGGAGCATGACCATGGCCCCAGCCTCTTCAGCGTCCTTGGGGAAGGCTGGCTCGTCCTCACGCAGATGTCTCCCTGGCTCTTGGGGGGCTTCTTGATCGCGGGCATCCTCTCGCAGGTCCTGGACGCCGAACGGATCGGACGCTGGCTCGGCAAGGGAGGCGTGAAGAGCGTCGTCGGCGCAGCCCTCGTCGGCGCGCCGCTGCCGCTGTGCTCTTGCTCGGTACTCCCTGTCGCGACCTCCCTGCGCAAGGAGGGAGCGAGCCGCGGCGCGACGAGCGCGTTCTTGATCTCTACGCCGGAGACGGGCGTCGACTCCGTCAGCGTGACTTGGGGACTCCTCGGCCCCTTCATGGCGATCGCACGGTTCTCGAGCTCGGTCATCACCGCGATCGTCACGGGTTTGGTTGTCTCCCTCACCCCCGAGGAGGAGGAGTCTGAGCCTCTTGAGCAGCCGAGCTGTTGCATGCATCCAGAGGAGCCGCCCGCGCCAAAAGACTGCTGCGAGGGAGACCATGGAGGCTCGAAGCGAGCGGGCTTCTTCGGCAGAGCCGTGCGTTACGCCTATGTGGACATGATGGATGACCTCGCGGAGACCTTGCTCCTCGGGCTCGCCCTCGCGGCTCTGGCCGCCGCCCTCCTGCCAGCCGAGCTCCTCGACTCAGCTGTTATGAATGGCCCAGGCGCCTACCTCTTGATGCTCGTGATCGGGGTCCCGCTCTATGTCTGCGCCTCGGCGTCCACGCCGATCGCCGCGGCCCTCATCGCCAAGGGCCTGTCGCCCGGCGCCGCGCTCGTCTTCCTCCTCGCCGGACCTGCCACGAACCTCGCGACCCTCGCCGTCTTGAAGAAGGCCTTGGGTGGGAAGGCCGCGGTGGTACACCTCAGCGTGCTCGCGCTGATGACGCTCAGCTTCGGTTGGCTGGTCGACCTCTGGGGAGCAGGCAGTGGGCTCCTAGACTCTGTCCCTGGAGCTGGAGAGCACGCGCACCACCACCATCAAGTCGGCTTCAGCTCGGACATCTTGGGGGGCTCTGCTGCGGTGCTGCTCTTGGCCATGATCGGCGCGGCGCTCTGGCGCGGTGCTAAGGCCCAGGATCGCGCCGGCCTAGCGTCGAGCTAGAAACCCATGATGTGGTAGCCGGCGTCCACGTAGATGGTGGTGCCGGTGATCCCACGGCTGAGCTCGCTCGAGAGGAAGAGGCAGGTGTCGCCGACCTCCTCTGCGGTGATGTTTCGCTTCATCGGGGAGCGCTCCTCGATGGCGTCGAGCATCGAGGTGAAGCCGCTGATTCCAGAGGCCGCCAGGGTCCGGACCGGCCCAGCGCTGATGGCGTTCACCCGGATCCCGCGTGGGCCGAGGTCCGCCGCGAGGTAGCGCACGCTCGCCTCGAGCGCGGCCTTGGCGATCCCCATCACGTTGTAGTTCGGGACGACGCGGTCGCCGCCGAGGTAGCTGAGCGTCACGATCGATCCATCACGCCCCTCCATGAGCGGCAGGGCGCGGCGCGTGACCGCGGTCAGGGAGTAGGCCGACACCTCGTGAGCGAGCATGTAGCCCTCTTTGGTGGTGTGGTAGAAGTCGCCCTCGAGCTCCTCCTTCTTCGCGAAGGCGACCGCGTGTACGACCGTGTCGAGGTGCCCGAACTCTTCCTCGACCGCCTCGAAGGCTGCGTCGATCTCTTCTGGCTTGGTGACGTCGCAGGGGAGGACGATGGAGCCTGGGCACTCCTCGGCGAGGGCGCGGACGTTCTTCTCCATGCGCTCGCCGATGTAGGTGAAGGCGAGGCGCATCCCCTCCCTCGCGAGGGAGCTTGCGCAGGCCCACGCGATGGAGCGCTTGTTCGCGACGCCGAGGATGATGCCGTTCTTGCCTTCGAGGGTGATCTTCATGGTGGTGGCGGTGGGGAGAGGTTTGGGAGCGCGGCATCCTAGTCCTCGTGGGAGTCGCACTCCAGGGAGCCCCGGAGAGGGTCGATCCCGCAGAGTGGAGCGCCGCGCGAGGGGTCGCCCTATTTTGGGCAGGGCCTCCGGCGCGTTTCTCTCTGATCCGTGTGAGCGCGCCGCAATTCCCTGCTGTACAGGGACTAGCGGCTGTGGGTGCGCTCACGCGGGCGCCTCTCTCGGAAAAAACACCCTGAGCACCCCTCTCTGGTCCCGGAATCAGCCTATGAGGGATGGGTGACGCGCTCCGCGGCGCCTCACCCAACGCTGTCACCGTGCAAACCAAGAAACACGCAGGATCGCGTGCAGAGAGGGACGTCCGAGGAGGGGACTCGTTCCCCGCGGAGGACCAGCTCCGCGCGCTGCTGTTGGGCGCGAGCCCGCGAGAGGTGTTGGCGCGCATCGCTGACGACGACCCCCTGAGGCTCAGGCCAGCTGTGGTGGAGCGCCTGCGTCAGCGCGGGCAGCTCCTAGACGCGAGCCGCGTCCACCTGCGCTGCCTCGCGCTCTGCGCCCGTGAGGCCTGCAGGTACCAAGGGGGCCCGCCGCTCAGGGACTGGCTCATTGAGCGCCTCGATGAGGCGATCGAGCAGGTCCTCGCGGAGGAGCCTGAGGGGGTGGCTGAGGACGGGGCCTGGGCGCCGCTCGCGGCTCCGCTCGGCTTGGATCCGGGCGCCGCGCGCGCAGCCTGCGGCGTGTTCAATCAGCTCCCGTTCGAGGAGCGCTTGGCCTTCTTCCGCCTCGTGATCGAGCGCGAGGAGGCGGCGCATGTCTCTCGCGACCTAGAGGTCGAGGTGGGGGAGCTCTTGCTCTCCGCGAAGTCCGCGCTCGAAGAGCTCATCCGCTGGCTCGACTCCGCTGAGCTCAAGGGGGCCTGAGCTGCCGCGCGCGCCGAGGAGAGAGGGACCAGCCGAGGAGCCGCTCGAGCTGCTCCTCGCGGACGGCGGGACGGAGCGAGCGCGCTCGCTCGAAGGCCTCGTGCGCTTCTTCCGCATCCTCGCTGCGGACGTCGCTGGCTTGGAGGAGCAGGCTGAGTGTCTTGATGGAGATCAGGTGCAAGCGGAGTTCGATCGCGAGGGCAGGCGTCGCGTCATCGAGGGCCTCGAGTCGCTCTTACGACATCACCTGCGCTGGCACTTGGAGGGTCGAAGCTTCCTCCACATCGAGGCGCCGAACCTCCCCGTGAGCGACGCGTGGCGGCGCGTCACGGAGGAGCTCGAGGGCGTCGCGCTCCCCAGCCCTGGGGAGCCTTGCCTCAGCATCGTCGGTAGGCTCCTTGGCGCCCTCGAAGATCACTCAGGCTTGTCCCACGCGATGACCTCGCTCTGGCGCGCGCGCTGGGTGTATGCGCTGCGAGGACCCGTCGCGGGCGAGGAGGCCCTGCGCAGGACTCTGGAGCGGCTCCCCTCCGGGACAAGTCAGCTCGACGGTGTAGACCTCGTCCGACGGCGCGCGGTGGAAGGGGTCGCGGAGGCTCTCTTGGACCGGGGCTCGGCGCGGCTCGCTGGAGCTTGGCTGAGCGAGCACGCAGAGCTCGTGCGGCGTGGCGCGAGGCTGCGTCGGCTCGCGGTCTGGACGCGGCTCGTGTGCGGCGAGGTCGCGGGCGCGCGCCGCGCGCAGGCGCACTTGGCGCCGTGGAGGGGCAGGCTGCCTGACGCCCTCGTAGAGCTGCGCGAGCGCCGACCTAGCGCGCTCTCGCTCTTGAGTGGCATGTCCGGAGGCGAGCGGTCTGGCGAGAGCTGGCCGCCGCTTCAAGCCGATGAGTTGATCCATCGCGGAGACCAGGGCGCGATCGCGATGGTCCTCTTTCGCCTGGAACCTGGTCGAGGCGCGCACCCCCATCGGGTCGAGGTCGCGCCGACTCTCTGTGGCGACCTGGACGCTTGGCTCGCTGAGCGCGCCATGACCCCCTTCGATCAAGGCTCGAGCGAGCAGGAGCTCCTCGCCACTGCGGCGCCGGTGATCTCGCACCGGGAGGAGGGGCGCGCGCTCAGAGGTGCGATCGGAACGCAGCGCTCCATGGCGCTCTCCCTCGAGCCCTTGTTCGACGGTTTGGGTGAGGTCACAGGGTGGCTCTACCTCGAGTTCGAACATCACCTCGTCCCCTCGATGGAGCGCAGGAGCTCGCTCGCACGTGCAGCGGAGCGAGAGCTAGAGCGCGCGCGGGAGCTCTGCGTCGGTCACGCGCAGGAGATGACACAGCGGGTGGAGGATGGTCCGCTCGCGCGCTCCTTTGAGGAGCTCGTGCAGCGCACCGGGATGAAGCTCGCCCGCAGGCGGTGGTGGGGTCTGGAGCGTGACGGTGAGGAGCTCGTCCTCGTAGCAGGTGGCGGTGAGGGGCTGCCAGCGCCACTGGACAACCACCGCGGGCAGGCGCTGGTGCTGCGCCGCGCGCTCGCCGCGGGCGGACCCGTGAGCTATGACGAGCCAGACCCCAAGCTCTCGCTGCACCCCGCGGCTGGCTCTGGGATCGCGGTCCCCTTGGGCCCGCGGGGTGAGGCCTTCGGGCTGCTCCTCGTCGAGTCCTCGAGGCGCAAGGACTTCTCAGGCGGAGTTGGTGAGCGCGTCGTCAAGACCGCGAAGGAGTGGGGGAGCGCTGTCCACATCGCCCAGATGGTTCGCTGGTACGAGGAGCGCTTCGGGACGGAGCTCCACCTCCCCGTCCGATCAGCCGACTTCCGGTCCTTCGCCGAGCGCGTCGCTAGGGTGGGGCGGAGCAGCGAGGTCGCGGTCATCTCGGGGCCTAGCGGGGCAGGAAAGAGCGCGCTGGCGCGCTGGCTCCACTACGAGAGCGGAGCGCGCGAGGGACGCGTTCACGTGATGCCGGGGAGCCTGGTCGAACCCGATGGGCTGCGCGCGCGCCTGATGGGAGACGCTGATCACACCCTCCTCCTTGAGGGCGTTGAGGAGCTCTCCGCCGCTGCGCAGGTGACCCTCGCGAGCCACCTCGAGGAGCGCGGCGGCGCTGGACCGAGGGGCCCCAGGCTCATCGTCACTGCCCTGCGTCCGCTCGCAGAGGTCGCGGAGGAGGGCGTCTTGAGGCGGGACCTGGTGGGGAGGCTAGATCGCCTCAACCTCTTCGTCCCGCCGCTCTCAGATCGGCGCGAGGAGATCGAGGAGCTCGCGCGGCACCTCTTGAAGCGCAACGCAGGGGGAGGTCGCTCGCCGATGTTGGACGAAGAGGCGCTGGCGCTGCTCTGGCGGCAGCCGTGGGCTGGTGGGGTTCGTGAGCTAGAGAACTTCCTCTGCAAGCTCTCCAACGAGTCCATGGACCTGGACCTCATCGACGCAGACTTCGTGAGCCGCGTGGCCAGCGAGAGTCGCTTCGAGCTGCGACCTCGGCTCCCGTCTCGTCACCCGCGCAGGGTGGACTTGCTCGCTGCGCTCGTGACGACCCAGACGCAGGGAGGGCGCGCGAACAAGACCGGAGCTGCGCGCTGCCTCGGATGGGATCCTGACACCCTGGTCGCGCGGATGAGGGAGCTCCACATCGAGGAAGAGGGCTTCGCTGAGCTGCATCGACCTTGGACCTCCTCTGGCCCCTGAGCCCGCTCGTCCTCCCCGAAGCGGGCGAGTGAACGGGGACAATCATGGGGAGAATTCGCAGGGCTGATACCATGAGTGGGTGCGCGTAGCAGCCCTCATCTTCCTCCTCGCTCCCGCGGCGACGGCCCAGTGGAGCCCCTCTAGCGGGCAGTGGGGGAAGTCTGAAGTCACAGACGTCCGCGTCGCGACCTGGAACGTCAGGGACGCGATCTGTCGCACGGCGAACAAGGCGGACGCCGCGCTGAACTGGGCCGCCTGCGCGCGGACCATCGCCGCGCTCAAGCCTGATGTCCTCATCCTGCAAGAGTGCGCGGACAACTCCGGGAACGGGACCGGCACGGGGATCGACTCGACCACAGTGCTCTCGAACGTGTTGGAGCTCTTCATCCATGGTGGCGCGGACCCTTACAACGGCGGGCAGGTGGAGGCCTACGTTCAGAAGTGGGCGCCCGACTATGACCTGCCCTACAAGTACGTGCCGACGATCTCGGACAGCTTCAACCGCAACGTCATCCTCTCTGTCTTTCCCCTCGGAGACCTGAACGGCGACGGGCGCAGCACGCTGAACGACCTCCCGAACATCTCCTCGAGCACCTGGGCGGCGGGCGGAGATGGCGGCGTGCGTGGGGTCCAGTTCGCCGAGCTCCAGCTGCCTGATGAGGTCTACCTCGGAGACATGGTCATCGGGAACGCGCATCTGAAGTCTGGAGGCGGGAACGCGAACCACACCCAGCGCGTAGACGCCGCGAGCAACGTCGCTTACTACATCGATCACCTCTACAACGGCGCTGGCACAGGGACACCTGACCCAGACAACATGATCAGCGATTCCCCCCCGGCGTCCTCGATCCTCCCCGCGGACACGGCCATCGTGATCGGGGGTGATTGGAATGAGGACGAGGGCTCGAACGGTGACAAAGGGCCCGCCGAGTGGATAACGGCCGCGCTCACAGTCGGTGGTACGGACGGTACGGACCGTGACCGGTCCGACATGACCTACGACTCCGCCACCCATTACTTCACGAACAGCGGCGACACCCTCGGCTCGAACAAGTACGACTACCTCGCCTGGCAGGACAGCATCACCTCGCCCCGCCGTGAGGTGATCTTTCACTCTCAGGGGACGCCTACGAGCGCCCTGCCCTCAGAGTTTGACGGGTACCCGAACCCGCCGTTCCTCTCGACCGTCGCGAGTGACCACAAGCTCGTCTTTACGGACCTCATCCTCCCCCTCGTCGACTACTGCGACGAGATCTACGAGTACTGCATCGGCTCGTCCAACTCGACGGGCTTCCCCGCGACCCTCTATTGGTCAGGGACGCCGAGCGTCACAGGCGGTGACTTCACGCTCCTCGCTCAGTCAGCGCTCCCCAACCAGTTCGGGCTCTTCTACTACGGCCCCGTTCAAACGCAGGTCCCCTTTGGGCACGGCTATCGCTGCGTCGGCGCTGGCCTCCTCGGTATCTTCAGGCTCAACCCTCCGATCCAGTGTGACGCCTTCGGGGACGGCCAGCGGACCCTGGACTGGGGGAGCGCGCCGGAGGGCTCGGGCCCGGGAGAGATCCGCCCTGGTGAGACCTGGAACTTCCAGTTCTGGTATCGGGACCCTGCAGCAGGCAGCCCAGGCTTCAACCTGACAGCTGCTCTAGCTGTCAAGTTCTGCCGCTGAGCAGCCCTCAGGGCCAGAGAGGGGAGTTTTTCTGGGGTGAGAGGTCTTTCCACCGGGCCTCGGAACCTGGGGTAGATTTTCCATGGTGCCGCGGGTCTGAGCTCGATCTGCGCGCCCTCGGGGAGGGGCTAGATATCCATGAACTTTCGAGCCGCAACCTGGTGGGAACGCTTCGCGCGCGCCCTTAGACCCCTCACTGAGCGCCTGACGAAGCTCTCTTCGCCGAGGCCGGCGCCGGTCAAGGTGCCTGTGCGCGCAGAGAAAACCGGGCGGAGGTCCAAGAGCTCCTGGTGGGCGCACAGCGCGCTCCTCCTGCTCTCCGTCGCCTCTTGCGGTGGTCCCAATGACCCGGTCCAGGACACGAGCGACCCGGGCGCGAATGACCCCGAGGTCACCTCGTTCTCACCTACCTCAGGGCCAGCCGAGGGCGGGACCCTCGTCACGCTCACTGGACTGGGTCTTGAGAATTCAGGATCCACTGAGGTTTTGTTTGGCTCTGCCTCGGCTACAGGCGTGGCGGTAATCTCCGACACGACAATTCTCTGCAATGCTCCCGCAGGTACGGCTGGAGA
>JAKVCE010000070.1 GCA_022447405.1 Planctomycetota bacterium
TGTACCCCCAGCCCTTGGACCACTCGACGCGGATCGTCGCGTCGTCGTCGTTGAACTCCTCGAAGAGCCACTCCTCGAGCTCGGCGTAGAACTCTGAAGAGGAGGGCGTCCCGGGGATCGTCAAGAGATCGAGCCAGACCGCGACGTCCCACTCGGGGTGGTCCTCGCGGGGAACGACGGCCGAGCGCGTGGGCTCCTGGGCCCGCGGGAGATCGACCTCCTCGCTGTGGTCGAGGCCCGTGACGCGGATCTCGCTCGGCCCGTTGATCGGGTAGAGGCCGTTCGCCGCATAGTCCTGCATCTGTGCCTCATAGCGCTCGACGAAGCGGTGGACCACAGACTGGATGTTGTCCCTGCGCGTGACGATGGCGTACCCGTTCGCCGTGACGCGCAAGGTCGTCGGCCGAATGTAGTGCAGCAAGTTCTTCGAGGGGCCCCAGAGGTCGTAGGAGCCGTTGAAGAGCAGGCCGAGGACCGTCGTGGTGTACATGACCTGGCCGAAGAGGGGCGTCAGGCCTGCGGCGCCGTTCACGATCTGCTCGATGAGGTCAGAGGCCTCCTCAGAGATGTTGTCCGAGAAGGGGTAGTTGTAGGGCCCATCCACCTCGCGCGAGATCCACGGCTTCGTGGGCGTGACCTTCCACACCTTCAACCAAGGGTTGTCCGTGAACGGGTACCAGATCGTCTCCACCCGCCCAGACTCCTCGACCAGGCTCTCTAGCGTCTGCCCCCCAGAGCCCGGCGGCCCGAAGAGCTCCGAGCCGGGGATGTTCACATAGCTCTGGCAGCGGAGGTTGTGGTTCTCCTCCACCCGCAGCGTCACCTCGAGGAGGATGGTGCGACCGAGCGAGACCATGAGCGCGCGCATCTCAGGGTCCGTGCGTGTGAAGGTCCGGACGCCGTAGTCCTCCTTCTGCGGATCCCAGGCGAGCACCTTGAGCGAGAGCACGCGGTTGCTCATCGAGCCGAAGGTCTGACCCGGTAAGCGCGCCTCCCCTCCCGCTGGCACCCCTGTCCCGTGCCCGTCGATGGCGAGGACGCCGCCGATGGTGATGTCTCCCGGCGCCGGGCAGGACGTCACCCCGCAGCCGCTGCTCTCAAGGAAGGCCAAGAGGTCCTCCATCGAGACGCCGCCCTCCACCGTCACAGCAGGAGGTGTGGAGCCCGTCATCTGCATGCCCTGCCAATGCACCCGCAGATCGACCAGCAGGACCTTCTCGCTCGCGGCGCCGGCGTGGATGCTCTCCTCGCTGATCACCAGCGGCGACCAGTTGTGCGCGTAACCCCTCACCCTCAACGTGTAGCCCGCGCGCGCCGCCCAGTGGGCTACGAGTATCACCTCAGCCTGGGTCGCAGGCTGGCAGGTCCAGGCGTCATCCTGCTGCAGCTCGCCTGACCAGTTCTTGAAGGTCTCCTGGACGAGGGTGACAGAGCTCGGGAAGTCGGCGAGGGGCGGCAAGCTAGCGGCCTCGCTGCCAGCGGGCGCGGGCGCGAGCCTCGTCCAAGCGCGCTCCGCAGCGCCTACCGGGGCGAGCAGCTGCCCAGCGCCCGCGGTCAAGGCAGCGCCGAGGAGCCGCCTCCGCGACAGCTCAGCGTCACGCGCTGCTGCGCTCTCGTCGTGCCCTGCGCTCATGAGGCTCAGTATAGAGCGATCTCAGGAACTCACTCTCAATTCGACTCAGCCCCTCACTCCGCGCCGAGCCACTCCACGTCGAGTCGGAACTGCCCCTCTTGCTTGTCTGTGACCATGAAACCAAAGGAGCGGATGTCGGGCGCGGCGAGCTTGGGAGCGCCGGGGACGCGGCGGCCGCGCCATGTGGGTCGGAAGTCCTTGAGTGAGAGCACGACCTCCTGCCAGACATCCTCTTCCGTCTCGAATGAGGTGCGATAGCGCACGCCGTCAAAGACCCTGTCTGTGCGGATCGAGAGCTGATAGCTCCGACCGTCTCCGCGGACCTTCAAGCGGACCTTGTCGATGTCCCTTAGGGTCTCTTCGATCTCTGGTGAGCGCACAGAGGCAAAGCCGCCGTTGTTCTCGAGCGAGAGGTTCCCTTGGAAGGTCGCGTGTCCATCTCCGAGGAACAAGCGGCTCCGCGAGACCCCACCCATCACGCGATCATCCACCGTCCGCCAGCTCTTGAAGCCCTCACTGCCTGTGAAGTCAAAGAGGAGCGGGCGCGGCTCTTCGGTCACCGGCGGCCCGTCTGTTCCTGAGGGCGCGTTTGATACCACGCCCTCATCAGGGCGAGCGGGCGCGCTCGCGTCCTCTGACTCTCCTTCACTTGAGATACAAGCGGAGGCCAGAACAAAGGCGAAGGAGGGAACTAATGTGTTCCTCAGTATGTCTCTTCGTTTCATCCGGAATTACCCCTTGGTGTCCCAACAAGTATGACCCAAGGGGGCGGAGACATCACCCTGCACCTCACCCGCCGAGGTGACCGCTTTGGTCAAGGTGATGTAAACCCCCTCCCACGACCCCACGGAGATGAACCACATGAAATCACTGATCGCCCTAGCCCTCCTCATCACAGCTCCGCTCTCCGGAGCGAACAACGAAGGACCTGGCACGCCGTACTGCTTCGGCACGATCGACACCTGCCCCTGCGGTAACGGCTTCGGCCTCGAGATGGGCTGCGCTAACAGCACCTGCAGCGGCGCGACCCTCAGCGCCACAGGCACCGCGAGCATCAGCGCCAACGACCTCACCCTCACAGCGGCTGGCCTCACGCAAGGCCCCGGGCTCTTCTTCCAAGGAGACTCGAGGGTCAACGGCGCGACCGGGACCGCCTTTGGAGACGGCCTCCGCTGCGCCGGCGGCGAGATCAAGCGACTGCAGATCTGCTGGGCCCAGCCCTTCGGCCAGGTATCAACCAGCGTCTCGATCGCCGAGCGCGGTGAGGTCGAGATCGGCGACACCATGCGTTATCAGTACTGGTACCGCGACCCGAACGTCTGGATCTGCGACAACGGCTTCAACCTGACCAACGGCTACGAGATCACCTGGACTCCCTGAGCGGCATCGCTCCACAGGCGGGGCAGGGTTAAGCTCTCGGGATGCGCCCCTTTCGACCCGCCTGGTGGTTGGCGAATCCGCACCTCCAAACACTCTGGGCCGGCCTCATCGGTCGGCCCAGACTCCCGGAGCTGCGCGCTGAGCGCCTCGAGCTCCCGGACGGCGACTTCCTCGACCTCAACTGGTTGGACGCGAGCGCAGCTGACGCGCCGCTCGTCGTCATCTTCCACGGGCTCCAGGGTTCCATCGACTCCCCCTATGTAGGGCGGAGCCTCAACGCGCTCAAAGAGCGAGGTCTCCGGGCGCTCTTCGTCCACTTCCGCAGCTGCGGTGAAGAGCCCAATCGCTTAGCTCGTGGTTATCACGCGGGCGAGACAGGAGACATCGACCACGTCATCCGCATGGTCCATGACCGTGAGCCCGAGACGCGCCTCGGCGCGATGGGCTTCTCCCTCGGCGGCAACGCCCTCCTGAAGCACCTCGGAGAGACCGGTGAGGACACCCTCGTCAGCGCAGCTGTCACCGTCAGCGTCCCCTTCGACATGCTCGTGTGTGCAGGTCGGCTCGACATCGGCTTCTCGAAGGTCTACCGAGGCTGGCTCTTGAAGATGATCTTCCGAGCCGTACTCAAGAAGCGCGCGCTCCTGGAGGCAGCCGGCGTAGACGTCGACAGCGTGATCGCCTCCAAGACCCTCCGAGAGCTAGACGATCGCCTGATCGTCCCCCTCCATGACTTCGCGGACTCAGACGACTACTACGTGAAGACCTCTAGCAAGCCCTACTTGCGGGAGATCGCCTGCCCGACGCTCCTGATCCAGAGCGTAGACGACCCCTTCCTGAGGCCTAGCATCCTCCCTGATCAGGACGAGTGCGGCCCCTTAGTCGAGCGCCACTTCTGCCAGAGCGGCGGACACGTCGGCTTCCTGGAAGGGCGAGTCCCGGGATTCGCCAGGCCATACCTGACGGGCCCCCCGATCGACTGGCTCGTCTCCAAGCTGAGGTCCTAAGATCACCTCCCCTCTGAACCCGGCCACAAACGCTGCGTTCTAGAGAGTGTTCATGATGAAGATGCACACGATGGCCCTCAGACGCGCCTCGCTGCTCCTCGCCCTGACGGCGTGCGTGGCTCAGGAGGAGCCAGCTGAGGTGAACTCTGTGGCTGAAGGAGCCGTCGCGGAGACCACGCTGCTCGACACGATCCAGTGGAAGATCGGTGACCTAGACGCAGAGACTCACTTCTCCCTAGAGGACGGCATCCCTCAGCACTCGACGATCGTCACGAACAACAACGCTACAGACCGCTGGTGGACAGGCCTGAAGGTCTTCCGGCACAGCACCTCTGGTTTCACCCCTCCCGTCAACACAGACCCGATCTCAGACGAGGAGTTTGAGGGGCTCACAGATGAGGAGCTGGCGCTGAGGATGGGCAACCCGTGGGGAGCATTCGGTGGCCAAGCTTTCCGGTCATCAAGCGCCCTGCCTGAGATCTCGAGGGGCACGGTGCGAATGAGGCCCGGTGGGACCCGCAGCTATCACGACTCGCACCCGAACTTTCCGACCTCACCCAAGCGTGAGACGGTCACAGGCTGGAGTCTGGAGGGCCGGACATGTTTGCCCTCGAAGCAGCCCTTTGCAGAGTGGCCGCCATTTCAGATCGACCTCGAGCTCCGTTGGAAGAGAGGGGACGGCTGCTCAGTGAAGTCGAGCCTCATCGGTGGCAGCGTGCGCGGCGAGGTCGTCCTCGAGGGGGCGGCGCCTGCGCCCGTCCGCGCGCCCATCGACGAGGCGATGCAGGAGGCCACCGGCCTGAGCGAATACGTGAGCGAGCGATGGCTCGTAGGGCCCGAGGGCGAGCTGGCGAACTGTGTCGTCAGCCTGATGCCGATCGAGGGGACCGAAGCGCCCCCCATCGAAGCCTTGGAGGAGGTGTACTTCGACAAGGTCGGCCCCTTCTTCCGACCTCAGGTGCTCGTCGTCCCGTGCGGGACCTCCGTCACGCTCAGAAACCAAGAGAGCCCGTGCAGGGGATTCCATGGGCGGGCAAAGAAGAACCCCTCCTTCAACCGATCGATCCGGCCCGGAGAGGAGCACGCCTGGCTCGCCGAGCGCGCGGAGGTGGTGAGCGTCGGCTGTGATGTCCGTCCCTATGTCCACGGAACGATCGTGATCGTCGACACGCCCTACTACGCCAAGACTGACTCCGAGGGAAAGTTCAGCATCGCGGATGTCGTCCCCGGCACCTACGCGCTGCGAGCCTTCCACGAGGGCCTTGGGATGTGGATCAAGAGGCAGAGAGTCGTCGTGAGCGACTGGGGAGAGAGCGTCTCCCTCGAGCTGAGAGCGTCCGCTAAGGACTGAGAGTCCTAGCGACGCAGGAGCTCGTCGCAGCGCGCGCGCAGGCGCGTCAGCTCGACGCCAAACTCAGGCAGGTGGATTGGCTCCGCCAGGTTGGTGAGTTGGAGCGGGTCAGACTCAAGGTCGAAGAGCTGCTCATAGACCGGCTCCTCCTCGTAGTAGCGCGCATACACGAAGCGACCCTCGCGCACGCCCTCGCTCTGGGGGATCTTCTTGTGCGCGAAGCGGTGCTCGTAGAGGAAGTCCGTGCGCCACTCGGAGGCCTGATCAGAGAGGAGCGGCAAGAGGCTCCGACCCTCATACCCCTCGGGCGCCTCGACACCTGCGAGGGCGAGCAAGGTCGGCGCGAGGTCGAGGTTCAAGACCATCTCCTCCACGACCTTCCCGCGGCGCTCCTCCGCGACGCGCGGATCATGGATGATGAGAGGCACGCGCACGGACTCCTCGTAGATGAGCCACTTGCCAGCGAAGCCGCGCTCTCCCAGGAAGTACCCGTTGTCACTGGTGAACACGACGACCGTGTCGTCTGAGATGCCCGCATCTTCCAAGGCGTCCAGCACCCGTCCGAGCGCCCGGTCCACTCCGGAGATCATCCGCCAGTAGTCGAGCGTCCGCTCGACCTGCTTCTCGCGCGTGTCGAAGCGCCAGCCCCAGCGCTCGCGGTTGAGCGAGCTGCGTATGAACTCCGGCAGCGCGTCGAACACCTCAGGGTCTGCGAGCGGCGGGACAGCGACCTTCGCGTCCGCGTACAGCTCCTCGAGCTCACGCGTAGGGATGAACTGGTCAGGGTGCGGGTCCTCAGCGTGAGGCGCGTTGAAGCTCAGCGTCAGGCAGAAGGGAGCGTCACCCGCTCCCGCCTGGATAAAGCGAATCGCCTCGTCCGCGGTGCGATCCGTGAGATGCCGGGCAGCCTCACCGTCCTTGGGGCGCAGGTAAGGCGCAGACATGGGGCGATAGGTGTCGAGGTGTCCATCCATCACGCCGCGCTCGAACTTCACCCCCCACTTTCCGACGAAACCGGTGCGATAGCCGGCGCCCTTGAGCCTGGCGAAGTAGGTCTCATCAGCGAGCGCCTCTCCCATCGCCGGCTTCCCGAAGGTGTAGCCGTGGCTCCCCTCTCTCCGCGAGGTCATCAGGCTGGCCCTGCTCGCCGCGCAGATCGCGGTCGTGACGAAGGAGTTCTTGAAGCGCACGCCCTCGACGGCCAAGCGGTCCATGACAGGGGTCTTGAGGACCGGGTGCCCTTCGCAGCCGAGCTGGTCAAAGCGCTGATCATCGGTGACGACGACGAGCAGGTTCGGCTGCCTGCCAGGCCACCAGGCGTCCAGCTCAGCGCGCAGCTCGCGCTCGGTCTGCGGAGCGCTGAGCGGCTCCTCCTCGAAGGGATCCACCGCCACGTCGTAGAGCTCCGTCGGCTGCGAGGGGTCGTCATGGACCAGGAGCTTGTGCCTGTCATCCAACACCCAGCGCGTGAGCAGGCTCTTCGCCGGGGCTCCTAGCTCGACCACGTCGTGGGTGAAGGCGGCGCCAAACACCGGGCCGCGCTCCTCTACCTCGAGGAGGTCCACGCCTGGGAGCGCCTCCGGCACGTCGACACCGCACGCCGCGAGGATCGTCGGCGCGAGGTCGACGCTGCTCACGGCTTGCATGCGCTCACCCGGCTCGATGTGTCCGGGCCAACTGAGGAGGATCGGGGTGCGCACCCCGCCCTCATAGGGAGTGCGCTTCGAGCGCGGGGCATAACCTTGCGACTCCTCCTTCTGGATCCAGCCGTTGTCGACGACGAAGACCACGAGGGTGTCCTCGGAGAGGCCCCGCTCTTCGACGTGACCGAGGAGCGCGCCGCAGGTCTCGTCGAACCACTCGCACATGGCGTAGTAGCGAGCGATGGAGTCCGTGACGCCCTCGCCGCGGTACTTCTCGAGGAGCCGCTCCGGCGGGTTGTGTGGCCGGTGCGGCAGGAAGGGCGCGTACCAGAGGAAGAAGGGCTCCTCCGCTTCGCTGCAGGCGTCGATGAAGTCAAAGGCAGGCGCCATCGTGTCGCGCCCGATCTTGAGGCCGAGGTCGCCGTGCCTGCCGCCTCGCTTCGGGTCGCCGTGGGTCATCCCCTCTGTGAAGTCACCGCAGCGACAGTCTCCCTCCCACCACTTGCCGGTCTGCAGGCTCTTGTAGCCGACCTCCCCGAGGAGTCCGGGCAAGGTGTCCACCGCCTCGATGTGCTCGAGCATGAGCGCGCGGTCCGTCCCGCGCGGCGGGTCGTTCCCTGTGAGCTGGTGCTCGTGGGCGTAGAGCCCGGTGATGATCGTCGCGAGGCTGGCGCGGCAGAGCGCCGTCGGCACATACCCGCGCGGGAACACCATGGACTGCTCCGCGAGCGCGTCGAGCTCTGGAGTCTCGATCACCGGATGCCCCATGAAGCCGAAGTCGGTCCACGATTGGTCATCCGAGATGATGAGCAGGACGTTCGGTCTCTCAGGCGGAGCCTCCTGAAGCGCACTCCAACCGTCACAGGTCAGGATCAGCGCGAGGCAAGCCAGGACAGGGAGGAGCCTCCTGCCCACCCTCTGGGTCAGCTTGAACAGCGGGCGGCCCCTCATGCTTGGGGCTCCAGGTCCTCGTTGCGCTCGGCCTCGCAACGTGAGCGCTTGACGGAGCGGAGGTGTCGGGAGGCCAAGACCGGAGCGCCGCAGTTCTTGCAGTAGTGCGCGAGGAGCTTCACATCAGAGATTCTAGGTTCTCAACCACTGCCACGGCTCCATCTCGAGCAGTGAATGGCCGAGGGCTGCTCTCAAGCGAGGAAGCGACCGAGCTGGGCAGTCAGGAGGTCACAGGTCCAGAGCGGCAGCTTGGACCAGACCTTGCGCGCTAGCTCCGTCTTGGGGTTTGAGGGGTTGAAGCTCGGGACGGCTGCCTTGTCGCTCAAGAGCGCGTAGCGATAGTGCAGCTCGGACGGCTCGAAGCCTTGATACTCCTTGAAGGCCGCAGCGCCTGTCCCTCGCCTGCTCCGCCCCAGGTCCAGGGTCTTGTAGCCGCGCTCGACGGCCCACTCTGAGCACTTCGCGATCATGTACTTGGTCGCCTGATACTCGCGGTTCGCCTGCGGAGTCGTGCCGATATAGAACATCGCCGCCTCAGCCCGGTTGTGGAAGGTGAGCGTGGCGGCGACGACCTCCTCCCCCTTCAAGGCAGCGTGGATCGTGTACTCGGAGGAGAGGTGCCGCTGCAGAGCATCCCACCACGCCCTGGAGAGCCCCGGTGACCCGAGCGCGCGCTTGCTCGAGAGGAACAGCCTTCGCAAGGCGGGTTGGAACTGTTCACCCTCCTCGATGCGTAGCCCATAGCGGGACTCCGCCTGACGGATGTAGCGACGCTCGCTCTTCTTGTAAGAGGCCAAGACCTCGGCCGGGTCATCCGGCAGCTCCTTCGTGTAAGTGGAGTAGAGCTCCGAAGGGATGAAACCTTCCAGCTCAGGGTCCTCCCTGCAGCGCAGCTCAAGGCGCGGGACCCCCTCGGAGCGCGCACGCTCGAGGGCCTGTTCAACGAGGGCTTTCGCGACCTCTGGC
>JAKVCE010000071.1 GCA_022447405.1 Planctomycetota bacterium
GTCCGCGGCGATCATCTATGATGCATCAGCTCGTAGGCCGTGCTGCGCGGAGTCCCCAAATGCTCCCCCAAGGACCTAAAAATACAAAATTCCCAACTTCTTTTGAGCTCAAAACGAGGGTGGCTCCCAAACCCAAAATAGACCGTACAGGCGGGGGGAGACGGCCGCGAGGGGCCGGTCGGGCGCGGGCAGAAGCACAAGTTCCAGCTCAATGCTGTGGACAAGATCGACGGAATGGACCCCAAGGAGGTCAAGCGGACGAAGAATTTCCGCGACCTCACCTCGATCGATCCGGACTTCCACTACGCGACGGGTGACATCACGGACAACGGCTCGATGAGGGTGGTCGACGTGATCTCGCCGATCGGCCGTGGTCAGCGCGCTCTGATCGTGGCTCCGCCTCGCTCCGGAAAGACGACCCTCCTGAGGGAGTTCGCCGCCGGCATCGAGCAGGGCTATACCGACGTCCACCTCTTCGTACTGCTCGTCGACGAGCGCCCGGAGGAGGCCACCGATTGGGTCCGCTCCACGAAGGGCACGGTCTTCGTCTCCACGACTGACGAGACCCCCAAGAATCACGTCCAGCTCTCAGAGGCTGTCTGGAAGCGCTGCCAGCGCTTGGTTGAGCTGGGTGAGGACGTGGTCCTCATCATCGACTCCATCACGCGCTTGGCGCGGGCCTACAACAACCACAAGGGCACCAGCGGGAAGACCATGTCAGGCGGGCTCGACAGCCGGGCTATGGAGCGGCCGCGGCAGATCTTCGGCAGCGCCCGGAACACGGAGACAGCGGGGAGCCTGACGATCGTCGGGACCACCCTCGTAGACACCGGCAGCCGGATGGACCAGATGATCTTCGAGGAGTTCAAGGGGACGGGGAACATGGAGCTCGTCCTGAACCGGAAGCTCGCAGATCGACGGATCTTCCCCGCCATCGACATCGAGAAGTCGGGGACGAGGAAGGAGGAGAAGCTCTTCACGAGCCAGCGCCTCCGCAGGGTCACGACCCTCCGTCGGGTGCTGCTCAAGATGAACTTTGCCGAGGCCATGGAGCTCCTCATCACCAAGCTGGAGAACGTGGAGAAGACAGACGAGTTCCTCGAGAGATTCGATGTCGATCCTGAGGCCTGAGGGAGCTAGGTTCTCTGTCTAAGGGGCGCAGAGCGCCCCAGCTGCCTATGGGCGCCACGCGCTCCGAAACCACAGAAGGGATCAACTCTCCGCCCCTCGGGCGGGCGGGTCCGCTCCTCTTGCTGCTCCTCTTGCCGCTAGCGCTCAGGCTGGCGCCGGTGGAGCACGGGCTGCCGCGTAGCTACGTCCCCGACACGCACGGTGTCCGCGCGGCCCTCGGGATGGTTCGGGATATGGACCCGGTCCCTCCGGTCGGGAAGTATTCGACCTACCCAAACCTCTTCCCTTACTCGCTGGTTCCCGCCTATGGGGTGGTCTTTGTCGGCGGCTTAGCGCTCGGCTCATGGGAGAACCCCGAGGAGTATGGGCAGGCGCTCCTCGACAGCCCAGGGCTACCAAACCTGATCGCGCGGATCGTGGTGGTCTTGTTCGGCGCGCTCACTACCTGGGTGGTCTTCAAGACCGCGCAGGCCGCAGGCTTGGGGGTCGGCGCGTGGTGCGCCGCGTGGCTCGTCGCCACATGCTGTCTGCACACGCACCTCTCGGTGCACGAGCGACCGTGGGTGCCCATGGTGTTCTTCCAATCCCTCGGGCTCTGGGCAGCGGTCGCCTATGTGAAGTCGTCCAAGCCCCTACACCTCATCTGTTGCAGCGTCGCCGCTGGGCTCGCCTTCGCCTGCCACCAGTCCGGGCTCGGCACCTTCGCGCTCTGTGGCTTCGCTTGGCTCTTCGCCCTTCGGGAAGGGGTCGGCACCCAGACCCCTGGGCGTCGTTTCCTCATCGGGCTGGGCGCGCTCGCTGCAGGCTTGGCTGCTGCCGTCCTCCTCGGGCACCCCTACCTGCTCGTCCATGGAGACACGCCCACCGCCGCGGTGGTCGGCGGGAGCGGCTCGGACTTCTCCATCGGCGGTCAGGGGATCGTCCTCGCGCTGCGCTGGGAGTCGGTCACCTCGCTCCTCGCTACGCTCATCTCCTATGACCCGATCTTGGTCCTCGCTGGACTCGCGGGGGTCGCGAGCGCGTGGCGGCGGCCAGGCCTCCGACCGGTCTGCGCCTTCGCGGCGATCTGGGCCCTCTTCTTCCTCACACAGCACAACGACCACGTGCGCTATCTCCTGCCGCTGACAGTCCTCCTCGCGCTCTTCGGGGGCGCGCTCTTGGAGCGGCTCTGGAAGCAGGGGGTGGCTGGCTTTGGGACCCTCCTCCTGCTCGGTCTGCCGCTCCTCCAAGCCGTGCGCTTCGTGCAGGTCCTCCAGTCCCCCGATGTGCGGGTCGAGGCTGAGGATCGCTTAGCGGAGCTTCCTGTGGATGCCTTGGTGGCGATCGATCGCTACGGGCCAGCCGCTGACCTAGACGGCGCCTCGCTCGAGCTCTTGCGGGAGCTCCGAGAGGCGCGTGGTGACAGCCTCCGCACCCGCGAGCTCTGGCGCATGAATCAGCTCGAGCGAGGAGATGCGAGGGCGGGAGTCCGCGCGCTCTTCGTGGAAGAGCTCATGAACTTTGATGAGCGCGAGGGCACCCTCAGCGTCCGCCCTGAGTACACAGAGCGAGGCGCTGATCCTGCGGCGCTCTTGCGAGGGCTCGGGGTCACTCACGTCCTCTTGGTCGACCGCATCTCGGGAGACGGGAGCTCGAACCTGCTCGCGCCCGCCCTGGGCGCGACGCGCGAGGTCTGGGAGCTCGACCCTTGGCGCGACGGCTGCGCCCCGGGCGAGGCGCGGCTGCCGCACGAGCTGCACCGTGCGGTGCGAACGCTGTGGTCCGTCGAGCGGCCCGGGCCCCGGATGCAGCTCGTTGAGCTCCTCGGAGCCTGACTAGAGCTCAGCCTGTACCCGAGCGCCGCCGAGGAGGAGCGGGTGCGCTCCCGCCGGGGAGGCGCCGTGTAGCCAGGGACCCATGGCCGCGTCGGCGTGCAGGAGGAGCAAGGTGTCCTCGTCTGTGCTGTGCCTGCGCGCCGGGGTGAAGCGCTCGCCTTCGTAGCGGGCGACCTTGGAGAGGCGCACCTCGTCCATGCGCCCGGAGTGATGATCCACCGCTGCGCCCTTGTTGTTCACGTCCGCGCCGATCGTGAGAGGAAGCGCGTTCAGCTTTCGTTCAGCGGGGGCGGAGGCGCGGCCTGAGAGCACGCCGTCTACGTAGAGGCGGACCTCAGCGCCGTCGTAGACGCCCGCGACGTGGTGCCACTTCCCAGGGTGGAGGAGGGCCTCGTCTGCGCTCGCGGTGCGGTACGCGCCGCCCAGGTACACGAGGAAGGAGGGGACGCCGTCGCTCGCGAAGAGGCCGTACTCGGACTGCTCGGTCTTGTTGATCAGGCCGCGGCGGCCGCCGTAGGCGTCGCCGTTGACCCAGGCCTCCAAGGTGAACGGGCCTTGGGGGAGCTGGACCTCGTCGGAGCCGATCTGGGCGGCGGCGCGACCGCTTAGGGCGAGGACGTGCTCGAGGTCGGGGGCGCTGGGCGCCTCCCAGGTACCCGCGGAGAGCGGAACGCTGAAGCGCCTCGAGGGGACCGAGAAGCGGGCGGTGTCGCTCAGGTAGTCTGCGGCGACCTCGAGCTCTGGCAGGCGGAAGCCCGCGTCGAGCCCGGCGCGCGGTCTCGAGACCCTGAGCTCGAAGCTCTCCTCTGCTCCTGGCCCGAGCACGCCGTGCCAGTGGTCGGAGAAGCTCCAGAAGAGGTCATCAGAGATCGGCGTCACGGTGAAGTCGACCGGGCGGTTCGTGGGGTTCCGCACCGTCACGTCGACGGCCCCACGGACGCTGCCCCAGGCGTCAGGAGAGAGCTCGCTCGTGATCATCGGCTTGAGGTTGCGCGCTAGCCAGGCGGTCTGCTCTGAGACCTCCCGGGTGATCGCGCGTGGGTCTTGGGCTGATCCGACGGGGAAGGTGACGACGTCGATCCCGCCCTCGCGCACCGTGACCAGGTCGTAGTGGTGGAGGTAGCCGGCCTCTGGGACCACGCTGCCCTGGTTGGCGCCCGTCGTCGCCAGGGTGAAGTATTCGATCCCGTCGCGGGGGCCGACGTACTGCATCCTGTGGATGTGCCCTGCGAAGACAGCGCGCACGTTCCCAGCTCCAGCGAGGAGCTCGTGCACGCGGTCCCAGTCGTCGCCGTAGTTGCCGCGGTTCCAGCGCGGGTGGTGCAGGAAGACGAAGACGTGGTCTGCCTCGCTGGTCGTCCCCAGCGTGTCTCGCAGCCACTCGAACTGGACAGGGCTCATTCGCTGGCTGGACGCCTTGGTGTAGTCGCGCAGTCCCGTGTCAGGGTCGGGCTCGTCCGTGTAGAGGATGATGAACCAAGAGCCCTTGTGCTCGAAGGCGTACCAGAGCGGACCGAAGTGCTCCTCGTAGCGGTCCTCGTGCTCCTCGGGCGGCTTGCCTGGGCCGCGCCAGTAGACGTCGTGGTTGCCGGCGACGGGGAACCAGGGGCAGTCGAGCTGATCCATGATCCCGCGGTACTCGGTCATCTGCGCCATCCACTCAGGCGTAGTGTTGTAGCCGTTGATGAGGTCGCCAACGGTCAGGACCATGTCCGGCCCGATGAGGTTGGTCTCGTCCACGGCCTGCTGGAGGATGCGGACACCATCCGCCGGTCCACCTGTGCGGTCTGCGAAGACCGCGAATTGGAAGGAGGGCTCATCTAGGGGGAGCGTGAGCGGCCTGCCTGTCCGGCTCGTCAAGAAGCGCTCGTCTTGGGACACGAGCCCGGCGGTCACGCCCAGGAGGAGGAGCGGGAGCAGGCGAGCGGTCCATCGGGGGGAGGTGTTTCGTTCCATAGTTCGGTTCGATGGTGGCTCGGCGATACGTGCGGGCGTCACTCAGGCCAGAGCTCGCGCCAGTCTCCCGCGCCCGGCTTGGCGCGGCGGGAGTGGGCGTCGAGGGTGGCGGCGTTCACGACGAGGTTCTCGAGCGCGGTCTCGCTGAGGACGCGGCCCGAGGCATCAACGATCGAGTCCGCGTCGAGGTGGTGGTAGGTGAAGACGTCGCTGGGGCGACCGCACTTCGAGAACTTCCGCACCGCGAGCGTGCGCTGCTTGACCCCGACGATGGAGCCGATGTTGTCGAGCAGTCCGGCCTCGCCGTCGCACACCGCGACGACCGGGACCCGGCGGCCAGCGATCGAGAGCAGGCCAGCGGCGCTCTCCTCGGAGTTGCTGATCGCGTGGAGGTCACCCGTCACGCCGAGGCCCTCCATCAGGTGTCGGTAGTCGGACTGCTCTCCTTGGATCCCGCAGAGGAGGTCCTGAGAGCTGACCACGATGACGTTCGCGTAGATCCCGCGCTCGAGCAGCCGGTCTGAGGCCTCCATGGCTTCGACCACCAGTGAGCCTAGGGCGAAGATGTGGACGACGTTGTCTCCGGGCTCATAGCCCGCGTAGCCCTCGTAGTTGATGATGTGCCAGCCGCCCTCTAAGCACTGTGAGCGGACTCGCGCCAAGAGGACGCTGTCCTCCAAGCACTCGAGGGTGGACTCTTCGACGCTGTCTGTGGGCCACTCCTCTCCTGCTCCTTTGGGCTTGAGAGATGCACCGGGGGCGCTCGCCTTGCTCACGGCCTGTCTGCGCACGCGCTCGAGGAGGGCGCGCTGGGGGATGCCGCGTGTGACGCCGCGCACGTAGACGCCGTTGCGCCCGGCGTTGTCGCCGTTCAGCTGGCGCTGGATGGCGTCGGAGAGGATCCAGTCCATCTCCAGCGCGAAGGCGGGCTCCCAGGTGACGAGGTTCGGCATCTGGATGTCCGACTTCCAGGAGTGCTGGGCGCCCTCGGGAGAGAGCGTCACTCCGCTGGGCGTCCCGAGCAGGATGAACTCGGAGCCCCAGTAGACGTCGTAGTAGAGCTGGTCGAGGGCTCGCTTCACGAAGAAGTCATAGACGGTCATGATCGGGATGAAGGGGAGCCCGACGAGCTCTCCCATCTTCCCGAAGGAGCCCACCGCGCTCATGGCGTTGGCCTCAGCGATCTCGAAGCGGATGTGCCGCGTCCACGCGTCCGTGCTCGCGAGGAGCTCGGGGTGCTTCACGTTGAGCTCGACGCCCTCTGCGAGCTCAGAGTTCTCCTCTGCCGTCGCGCCGTAGATGCGGTCGTCCATGGTGGGGGAGATGTTCGTCGAGGAGCCCACGTCCGGGGACAGGGTCATCACGAACTCCGCCGCGGGCTTCCAGCGCGCCTCGAGGGGGTCGAGCTCCTTGAGCTCCGCCTCGCGAGCATCTGCGTGGGCGTGGCTGCCGATCCGCACGAGCTTGGAGGCCAGCTGTCCCCACATCCACTGGGTGTGGGCCATGGGGAAGAGCGAGAGGTCGATGCCTAGGGTGTTGGGCAGGTCGCCCGCAGCCTTCACAGCGGTCGTTACAGCCGCCTTGTTCTTCTCCACGAGCTCGTCGTGCTCGACGCGCCCGCTGCGGAAGCGCTCGCGGCGCTCGGCGAGCCAGCTCTCCTCCTCGCTGTCCTCTGCGAAGCGCTGGAAGGGGCGCTCGGGAGACAGGCCTGCCTCGATCAGGATCCGGTGGACCTCCTCCTCGCTCGGCAGGGTGGAGTGGTTCGCGGGGTCCGCGAAGCACTCGAGCCCCCATCCCTTGAAGGTGTGAGCGATGATGATGAAGGGCTCGCCGGGCTCCTCCTTGGAGGCCTTGAGGGCCTCGGTCACGCGCTCCATGTCGTGGCCGCCGAGGTCCTGGAGGATCTCGAGGAGCTCGTCGTCATCCATCGTGTCGAGGAGGGGAGCGAGCTCGGCGTCCTTGGCTAAGAAGGTCTCACGGATCCGCTTCGGGTCGCGGATGAGCGCGAGGAGCTGGAACTCGTAGTCAGAGAGGCCCGTCTCAATCACGACGCGCAGGCGCTCGCCGCCATCGCGCGCGAAGGCCTCCTCGCGTATGCGTCCGTGGCGCAGGTGGATGACCCGCCAGCCGTTCGCGATGGCCGTGCGCTCGATGCGGTCGCAGTCCGTGCCCTCGAGGCCGCGCTCGTTCGGGATGCGCGTGCCGTCCAAGTTCTGGCGGTTGTAGTCGATGATCCAGGTGAGGTTCCCGAGCATGCGCTCGGCGAAGTCCGGCATGGCCTCAAGGAGCGAGCCCTCGCGGAACTCAGAGTCGCCGATGAGGGACCAGAAGTGCGCGCCCTCAGGTACATCCCAGCCGTGGTCCGCAGCGTAGCGGTAGGCGAGGGCGAGGTAGCCTGAGCAGACAGGCGGGATCCCCACCGTGCCTGAGGGGAGGAAGTGCCAGTAGTCCGGATCGCTGGCAGCGTGATAGCTCTGGAAGGTGTTGGGGCGCTCGGCGTTCGGGAACTGTCGCAGGCCCGCCATGGTCTCCTCGGACTCCTCGTCCGTGAACCAGCCGTCGGAGCGCTCAGCCTTGTACCAGTCGACCTTCTCGTTGTGCTTCAGCAAGCCGATGAGGTGGTGCAAGGCGTGGTCCACCGGTGAGGCGTGGGGCTTACAGCAGACGTAGTCTTGCGGCTCTCTGACTTCGAGGTGGAGTGCGGAGAGCAGGTGGATCGAGCTCGCGCAGCTCGCCGGGTGTCCGCCCACCTTGGGGTCTCCGGGCTGCTTGTCGCTGCGGTTGTTCGCGAGGTGGATCATCGCGACCATCTGGGCGAAGGCGCGCTCGGTGATCCGCTCGATGAGCTCCGCGCTCGTGGTGTTGCTCTGGGGGTCTTTCACGGTCGTCATAGGGTCTATCCAGGCTTCGAGACCATGAGGATATCCGGCCTCATGGACACAAGGAAGGGCCTCGGCCCCTCAGCCCTTGAGGCGCAGCCAGTACAGCAGCGTGATGGCTGTGAAGCCGTCCGCGAAGCCCCCTGCGTCGAGGTGAGCCTCGACCTCGTCTCGACTGAAGCAGCGCGCGACCAGGCGCTCCGCCGGGTCAAGGTCGAGCTCGGCGACCTCGACGCAGCCGGTCGCGACGAAGGCGTGGGCGTAGTGTGCGCTGATCCCGTTGGTCGGAAAGAACCCCGGGAGGGGCTCTAGAGCTGCTGCCTCATGCCCGGTCTCCTCCAAGAGCTCACGTCGTGCGCCGACCTCAGGGTCTTCACCCTCCATCAGCCGCCCTGCAGGCAGCTCCCAGTGGGTGCGGCCGTTCGGGTGTCTGTACTGACCGACGAGGATGACCTCGCCCTCCTTTGTGAAGGGCAGGACGACCACGGCGTCCGAGATCTCGATGACGTGGTGCTCTTGGCGTTGGCCAGCGCCGAGCTCGAGCCAATCACGACGCAGCCCGACCCAAGGCGAGTCGTAGATGCGCTCCGTCTCAGAGACCTCGAGCGGCTCGATGAACTCCGGGTCCGGTAAGCGCCCGCCCTCGCTCACGGGGTGGCCTCCACGCCAGAGCGCCAGAGGGCTAGGTGGCGCTCCTGCATCTGGCTCGCGGCGAACTCGTCAGCGACGCGCGCTCGATTCGCGGCGCCCAAGCTCTGTCGGAGGTCGGCGTCCTTGGCGAGACCCTCCAGCGCGGCGCTCAGGCCGTCGGCGCCCGCCTCTACCGGGGAGAGGTAGGGGCGCTGCGCCTGCCCGAGGATGTGCTCTACGTCACCGACCTCGGTGGAGGCGACAGGGAGCGAGCAAGCCATCGCCTCGAGGAGGGCGATCGGGTGCTGCTCTGAGTCGGAGGAGAGGGCGAAGATGTCCATCGCGGAGAGGTGGGGGCGCGGGTCGTGCTGGTGTCCCACGAAGTGCACTCGTCCTGCGAGCGCGCCCTCTTCGGCGCGGGCCTCGAGGGCCTCGCGCTCTTCGCCGTCACCGAGGATGAGCAGGTGGAGATCACGCTCCTCTGCGATGAGCGCGGCGGCCTCCAAGAGGCGCGCGGCGT
>JAKVCE010000072.1 GCA_022447405.1 Planctomycetota bacterium
GCTCATCGTCATCCTGCCCGTGTCCGTCATTGGCCTCCTCCTCTCGCTGCGCATCTGGAACGCCAAGCCGAGGTCAGAGAGCTCAGAGACCAAAGCATGAAGCCCAGCCGCCGAGAGCTCCTCGTCGGCGGAGCCGCCAGCGCGACCGCCGCCTGCGCAGGCCTCCAGCCCCGCCCGAGCTTTCAGGGAGGCCGCAGCCCGTGGCCTATCTGCATGGACACGGCGACCATCCGGCCGCAGACCCTCGAGAAGAAGATCGAGGTGGCGGCAGCCGCGGGCTTCGACGCCATCGAGCCCTGGGACGGCGAGCTCAGGGACTTTGAGCGAGCAGGCGGTGACCTCGAAGAGCTCGGGATGAGGATCCGCGACGCCGGCCTCTTCGTCCCCAGCGTCATCGGACTCTGGGACGCGATCCCGGCGACGCAGGAGGCTTGGGAGGCTCAGCTCCCCCACACCCGCGAGCGCCTGCGCATGTTCTCAGCCGTCGGCTCCGAGCAGGCCCAGGTGATCCCCGGCCCCGGGCGACCCTTGGCTGAGTTCGACCGCGTCTGGACGGCGGAACGCTACCACGACCTCTTGGAGCTCGGCATCAACGACTACGGCGTCGTCCCCGGCCTCGTCTTCGTCGAGTTCCTCGAGGGCTGCAAGCGCCTCTCGCAGGCGATGGACATCGCGATCCAATCCCAGCACCCCGAGGCGCGCGTCATCCCTGATGTCTTCCACATGCACATCGGCGGCTCCGGCTTCGAGGGCCTCGGTCACATGGACGGGGACGCGATCGCCATCTTCCAGTTCAACGACGCCCCCGCCTCGCCTCCCATGGGAGAGCTCAAGGACTCGCACAGGGTCTTCCCCGGCGACGGCATCCTGCCCCTCGAGAAGTCGCTCCGAGACCTCTGGGACATCGGCTACGAGCGCTGCGTCTCGCTTGAGCTCTACAACCCCTCCTACTGGGAGCGCGACCCCCTAGAGGTCGCGAGCGAGGGCCTCGAGAAGACCCTCGGCGTCATCGAGCGCGCGCTCGCCTAGAGCCAAGACAGAAGACCGGCCGCAGACGTGGAGCGTCCGCGGCCGGCCTCTCTTTGCTTGTTCCGCCCGAGACCAGCCCGATCAATGACCAGGCAGGTCGGCGTCGGGCCGCGCTAGAAGCGCCAGACCAGGCCGAAGTCGACGCGCGAGCCCTCTTCGCCGGCGTCGTCGCTCTCGGTGTCGGTGAAGTTGAGCTGCCACTTGAGGTTGTGGCCGTCTCCGCCGTAGTACCAGTTGAGACCCGCGGTCATGTGGCTGGTGTCGTCGGCGTCGTCGTCATCTTCCATCCGGACGGCGATCTCATACTCGGAGTTCATCATGCGGCTGACGGTGAAGGAGGTGGGGCTGTCGCCGCCGTCCTCGTCGACCATGTCACCGTAGAGGCTCCAACCGTCGTTCACATAACCGAACTCCATGGCCGTCGCCTCGAGGCCGGTGGCGTCGTCCTCGAAGCTCGCGAAGCCGACCGAGAGGTTGCTGCCCTCGTAGCCGTAGGCGCCCTCGTACTTGCCGAAGGCGGAGCCCATGACGTTGTAGACGGCACGGATCGTGGTCTGGGTGTCGTCCATGGCGCCAGCGCCGTCGTCACCCTCTTGCATGGCGACCCACCACTGGAGGTCACCGAAGCCGCCGTTGAACATGATCCCCGCGTTCCGGTCGTCGTAGGCGCCGCCGTTGCCGGTGCGATCGACCATCATGCGACGGGAGGAGCTGGAGAGGGCGGAGAACAGGATCGGCTCCTTGAAGCGACCGAAGGTGGCGGTGACGCCGTCTGCGATGGACCATGCGGCCTTCGCGTCCTTCAGAGAGACGGCCTCGTCGTCGGTGCCGTCGTGGTCATCGATGGTGCCCTTCAAGTCCGCGCTGATGGCGTACTTGACGTCGCCTTGGGTCCCCTTCATCTCAACCCGGACGGAGCGGTACCGCATCTCGGCGCCGTCGTCGTCGTCGCCATAGTGGACGAGGATGTAACCGCCAAGGTTGGGGCCATCGCCAGCGAGGGAGAGGTTGGGGAAGGGGTTGTTAGCGAGTGAGAGTTCATTCGCCTGCGCAGGAGCGGTCACCAGGAGGGTGGCGCTAGCGGCCAGCGTCAAATTCAGAAAACGGCTCATAAGGTGTGTTCTAGTGGGGATTCTTTTGGTCCTGTGTGGGAACGTCTAGCGCCGACTACAGCGCCGACCTCAATCTGCGAGACTATGCGCTGTGTCCAGCACACTTTCCATGAGGACAATGTGAAGATTCTTCGAAGAGCTATCAGGACGAGATCAAAGCTGCTTCATGTAGCGCTCCCTCTCATCGGCTTGATGATCAGCGCCTGCTCCGCATCAGAGGGGCCTCCGCGACCCAAGAACGTCGTCATCTTCCTCGCCGACGACCTCGGGTACTCCGAGCTGGGCTCCTACGGCCAAGAGCGAATCCGCACTCCTAACATTGACCGCCTCGCAGCGAGCGGCATGCGCTTCACGCAGCACTACTCCGGGAGCCCTGTGTGCGCGCCGTCGCGCTGCGTCCTGATGACCGGCTATCACACCGGCCACTCCATCGTCCGCAACAACTGGGAGGGCGGCGGCTGGGAGCAGGGCGCCGAAGAGGGCCAATATCCGCTGCCCGAGGGAACGCCGACGCTCGCGCGAACCTTGCAAGAGGCGGGCTGGGCCACCGGCGCCGTCGGCAAGTGGGGGCTCGGAGGACCTGAGACGAGCGGCCACCCGAACCGCCAAGGCTTCGACCTCTTCCACGGCTACCTCTGCCAGCGGATCGCCCACAACTACTACCCGACGCACCTCTGGCTGAACGAGGAGAAGGACATGCTGGAGGGGAACGACTGGTTCAAGTCCCACCAGAAGATCACCGAGCCCCTTGAGAGCGACGACGCCTACTACGAGCGCTACGCGAGAGAGACCTACGCGCCGGACGTGATGACCGAGACTTCGCTGGACTTCATTCGAGAGAGCGCGGAGGAGCCCTTCTTCCTCTACTTCGCCTCCATCATCCCGCACGTCTCCCTCCAGGTCCCGCGTGAGGACGTGGAGGCCTACCCAGCTGAGTGGGACGAGGCGAACTACCTCGGCCAGAAGGGCTATCTCCCTCACCCATCTCCTCGCCGCGCCTACGCTGCGATGGTCAGTCACCTCGATCGCGACGTGGGACGCGTCCTCGACCTCCTCGAGGAGCTCGGGATCGCAGACGAGACGCTCGTCATCTTCACGAGCGACAACGGCCCGACCTTCAACGGCGGATCGGACTCGAAGTTCTTCGACAGCGCCCACGGGATGCGAGGCCTCAAGTGCAGCGTCCACGAGGGCGGCATGCGCGTCCCCTTCATCGCGAGCTGGCCCGGGCACATCGAGGCCGGATCTGTGAGCAACCACCTGAGCGCCTTCCAGGACATCCTGCCCACCGTGCTCGAGCTCACCGGACAGGCGCCGCACGAAGGGATCGACGGCATCAGCTTCGCCCCGACGCTCACCGGTGACGCGCCTCAACGAGAGCACGAGCACCTCTACTGGGAGTATGGGAACCAGCAGGCCGTGCGCGCGGGTGACTGGAAGGCGGTCCGTAAGCGCCTCAAGAAGTACGACATGACGACTGAGCTCTACGACCTCGCCACAGATCCAGAGGAGTCCAAGAACCTCGCTAAGGAGCGCCCAGAGGTCCTCGCGCGCATGGAGGCCCTCATGGAGGAGAGCCGATTCCCCTCTGATGTGTTCCCCATACCCGCTCTAGACGGCATCCCCCCCGAATCTGAAGAAGGGAAGTAGACTGGAGGGGCAGCGCCCTCTCCACGTGAGGGCCACGGATTCAACCCATTCAGAGGGCCCTCCATGCGCACTCTCCCCCTGCTCTCACTCTTAGCACTCTCCTCCATCGCCGGGGCGCAACAGCTCCCCGCCCCCTCTGCCGACACCACCGAGTGGCGGATGACAGGCATCACGGGGACCATGATGGACGCTGCCTACGGACCCGGACAGCTGGAAGAGGCTGGCGGGATCATCGCCAACGGGACAGACCAGTTCACCACCTGCTCGGCGGCAGGTGTCCCGCTCATCAACGGCGTCGACGCGGAGATCCTCCAGTTCGGTCTTCACACGCCGACAGAGGGTTATCGCCTCCGCCCGCGCATGTCCACGGGAGTGGGTGACGGCCCTCAGCAGTTCACGATGATCTTCGACATGTACATCAGCTCGGTGAACCCGGTCATGTACATGGGCATCTGGCAGGGCAGCGACACCAACGTGAACGACGCAGAGCTCTTCCTCTCGCCCGTGAACCTCGGCTTCTACGTGGCAGGCAGCACTGACGTCTGCGGCGGCTGCTGGAACACGGACACGTGGACGCGCTTCGTGATGGTCAACGACTACCCCACGATCAGCCGCCTCTTCGTGAACGGCAACCTGGTCTGGGCCGGGCCCTCACCTGACTACCTCTGGAACGGTGATGACGGCGGACCCGCCAACTGGATCCTCACAGACAACGACAACGAGACCGGTCCCGGCTGGCTCGCCAACTTCGCGATCACGGACGAGGTCATGGACGCGGCTGACATCGCCACGCTCGGCGCGCCTGACGCCGCGGGCGTGTTCACCCCCTTCATCCCCCCCGCCGTCGGCACGTCTTACTGCCTCGGCGACGGGAGCGCGACCCTCTGCCCCTGCGGGAACGCCTCTGACGCCTCGGCCGGCGACGCTGGCTGCGCCAACGGCTTCTCCAGCGCGGGCTGCGCCATGACGGCGAGCGGCTCCTCCAGCCTCCTGGCCGCGGACATGGTCCTCTCTTCGACGGGCCTCGTCCCCTCCCAGCCCGGCCTCTACTTCCAAGGCAACAACGCCATCGCCGACGGCGCCGGCGTCACCTTCGGTGACGGCCTGCGCTGCGCGGGCGGCGGGGTCATCCGTCTGCAGGTCCGCTTCGCGGACGATGCGGGCACCTCAGCCACCAGCATCGACATCGGCGCGGCGGGCGCAGCGAGCGCCGGCGACACCAAGCGCTACCAGGTCTGGTACCGCGACCCCAACACCTCACCCTGCGGCGCGCAGTTCAACCTCTCCAACGGCTTCGAGGTCGTCTGGGGCGCCTGAGCCTACACGGATTTTAGGTTTTTGTTAGGTTCTCGGCATGAGCCGGGGACCCGATGACGGAAGGCAGCGCCCTCAGATTCGCGCCGCGCCGAGCGGCCGCGACGTGCGCCTGCCGCCTGGCACCCGGCGCGTCCTGCACCTCGACGTGGACGCCTTCCTCGCCTCGGTCGAGGAGGTGCTGCACCCCGAGCTGCGCGGCAAGCCGCTCGTGATCGGCGGCCTGCCCAGTGAGCGCAACCTCGTCATGACCTCCTCCTACGCCGCGCGAGAGTTCGGCATCCGGCCTGGCATGCGCCTCGCAGAGGCCGCCCGCCTCTGCCCGCACGCCGTCTTCCGACGCGGCGACGCACAAGCGGCGAACCGCCTGCGCGAAGAGACCGCCAAGGTCCTCTTGCGTCACTCCCCCACAGTCGAGATCTCCTCCATCGACGACTTCTTCGTCGACCTCACGGGCTCGACCCGCCTCTTTGGAGACGCCTTCGAGACCGGCGCGAGGATCCGCGAAGAGGTCCGTCGCGAGGTCGGCCTGCCCCTCACGGTCGGCCTCGCCACCAACAAGACCCTCGCGCGCCTCGCCGGCAAGCTCGCGAAGCCCGCCGGCGTCGCTGAGGTCCTGCCCGGTCACGAGCGCGCCTTCCTCTCGCGCTTGCCCGTGACCGAGCTCTGCGGGGTCGGGCACACGACGAGCGCCCTCCTCGAGCGCTTCGCCATCCGCACCATCGGCGACCTGACCCTCCCCTCACGCGAGGTGCTCTTCGCCACCTTCGGTCGCCTCGGCCTCGTGCTCCATGAGCGCGCGCGCGGTCGCGACGAGGAGCCCGTCGAGGCCACCTGCGCTGAGGCGGAGGGCGGCAGCCTCGTCCATCGCCCGCCGCGCTCCATCCGCCGCGACAGCACCTTCGAGCCCGAGGCCGCGCGCCGCGAGGCCGTCGAGGCGATGCTCTGCTACCTCGTCGAGCGCGCGTCCTACAAGCTGCGCTCCCACGGGCTCATCTGCTGCTCCGTCGAGGTGCGCGTCACCTATGTCGACACGCGAGCGCCCTCGCTCCGACGCGCGGAGGGCTCGGGGGGAGGTCGGCTCAAGCGGCGCGCCGCGCTTGAGGAGCCGACGGACTCCACGGACGCGCTCTGGCAGCACTCCAAGGCGCTCCTTCTGAGCTTGCCCAGGCGCCGCGCCCTCACGAAGCGCGTGGGCCTCTCGCTCCTCAACCTCAAGCCCTCTGGTGGCTGGCAGGGTCACCTCTTCGACGAAGGTGGAGAGGCGCAGAGGACGAGCCACGCGGACCGCCACCGACGCCTCGACGCCGCCCTCGACTCCCTCCGCGCGCGCCACGGCTTCGGGCGCATCCTCCGCGGCGGGAGCGCCCCGCTCGGCGAGGACCACGACCTGGGCGAGGACGGCTTCGGACTCAGAACGCCGTCGCTCAACCAGTGAGCGATCGCTCAGTCGTCCGTGCCGAGGTAGCCGAGGGCCTCTAGGGCCTCGATGGTCTCGGGGTCTCTCTCACGCTGGAGCCTGATCTCGGTAGGGTGAGCTCGTGACCACTCTGCGATGGCCTCCTTCAAGCGCGTGACGTCATCAGGCCGGGCCGCGTAGAGGTTCTCTCGCTCCAGCGGGTCCGCGCGGAGGTCGTGGAGGGAGGGCTCCGTCTCGACCTCGAAGTTCCCGATGGTGGTGCCGTCTCCCGTGGGCAGGATGAGCTTGAGCCCGGTCGACGGCTCGAAGACCGTGACGTGCTGGCGTACGCGGGCGAAGTAGTGCTCCTTCGTGGCGCCGTCACCAGCGAGGTGTGGGACGAGGCTCTCGCCATGGGCGGAGCCTGCGGGGTCGAGCCCGGAGAGCTCGAGCAGGGTCGGATACAGGTCCACGTTCTCGACCGGCGCGCCTAGACGCGCGCCGCTCGGCACGCCGCTGCCCCAGAGGATGAACGGGGTCCGGAGCAGGTTCTCCCAGAGGAAGACGTCGTGCTCGGCGTGGAAGAAGAGCTTGGGCGGGCGCACCTTCCAGTCCTCCGCAGGCTGCGGCGCGAGGTTGTCCCAGAGCCCCTCACCGTGATCCGAGACCAGCGCCACGACGGCGTTGTCGAGCACTCCGCGAGCGCGCAGGTCAGCTAAGAGGAGCCCGAGCTGCTGGTCTGTGAAGCGCACCTCTTGGTCGTAGAGGCCGTGGACCCGCGCCATCTCGCGCCACGCGCCCTCCCACTGCGGGTCCTCCTCGGGCGCTGGCGCGCCGCGCTCGGCGTACAGCTCGCGCTGCCAAGTGAGGCCGCTTGAGTCGAGCGCGCCACCTAAGGGCAGCTCCTCATCGAACTCCGGGTATTCGAGGTAGGGGCTGTGTGGGTCCATCGGGTGGATGTAGAGGAAGAGCGGCGGCCGCGCGCCGTCCTCAGCGGGCTCGAGGGCGGAGTCCAAGAGCGGATCGAGCGAGGCCAGCATCTTGTCGAGGGTCCTACAGAGGCCTGCGCGCGGGAGGTCTGCGTCGCTCGAACCGCTCGCGTCATAGCGCTCGAAGCCCCTGTCGTAGCCCATCCGCGCCGAGACGATCACGTTGCCCACCATGCCGATCGTCCGGTAGCCAGCGTCCCGGTATCGCTCGGCGAGCGGCGCGACCTCGTCCGGGTACACATCCCGTGGGTTCGTGATGTACTGGCCCGTCATCAGCGAGGCCATGGAGGGCAGCGTCCAGGAGCACTGAGCCCGCGCCTCCAGGAAGAGGGCGCCTTGGGCGGCCAAGCGATCGATGACCGGGCTCGTGGGGCGCTCGTACCCGTAGCAGCCCAGGCGATCAGCGCGCAGAGTGTCGACGACGATCAGGACGACGTCCGGGCGCTCAGGAGTCGGCGACTCCTGCCCAGGGTCCTCTTGCGCGCACGCCGCGAGGACCAGCGGTAACAGCAGCCTGCTCTTCATCTGGCCGAGTCTATCGCTCGCTCGCCTCGGCTTCTCCCCTCTTCGAAGCGTCAGCAGGTCTCACCCACCCCCAAGAATCCCAACCGGGCTCGGGTGCAGCCTGGACAAGTTTTAGGTTTTTGTTAGGGTTCTCGAGATATGCCCTCTGGACCCACCACCCCCCACCCCCTCCCCGCAGGGACTGTCCGAGCGAGCGCTGGTCGCGCCGCCCCGCGCTACGTGCCGCTCAGGGTCCACGGACACCACTCCTTCCTCGCTGGCATCGACGCACCAGCCGCCCTGCTCCAGCGCGCAAACAGCCTCGGCCTCCCCGCCCTCGCGCTCACAGACATAGACCACTGCGCCGGCGCCGTCGAGCTCATCCAAGCCGCAGAGCTCCTCCAAGGAGCTCGCCCCATCATCGGCGCCGAGCTCTCGGACCCCAGCGGACGCCCTGGCCGCGCGATCTGCCTCGTCGAGAGCCACGAGGGCTGGCGCAACCTCTGCCGCCTGCTCTCCGCCCGCCAGCTCGGCGCAGACCCCGGAGACGCCGACACAGAGCCCACAGGCCCCGAGGACTTCGACCTCATCGACGCCCTGCGCGAGTGGAACGAGGGACTGATCCTCCTCGTGGATCACCCGCGGCTCCTCCTCGGCCTGATGGGTCGCCTCCCCGCGCGACAGGTGCTCGCGGCCCTCTCCCCCGCTGCCCTCACCAAGCGCAGCCCCCGCGCGCGCTGGGGGTCTCGGAACACGCACCTCGACCCTGGGGCGAGAGAGCGCCTCGCCGCCGAGCGCGCGCGACTGCTCGACGCCGAGTCCG
>JAKVCE010000073.1 GCA_022447405.1 Planctomycetota bacterium
TCACTCTGCCCCTCTCGCCTGTGATCGTGCTTCTACGCGCGCTCCGAAACGCCGTCCTCAGAGCTTCGCGCATGGAAGAGGATGACCTCCCCCAGCAGCAAGCCGTGGAAGAGCTCCGCGAGGTGATCGAAGAGACCGGGCACACAGGAGAGCTAGAGCAGTCAGAGCGCGAGCTCTTAGAGAACGTGATCGAGTTCCACGACGTGGACGTCTCGGCCATGATGACCCCACGGACGGAGATCCTGAGCGTCGACGTCGAGGAGGGCCTAGAGGCCGCGCTCGAGCTCGCGGTCAGGGAGAGCCTGAGCCGCATCCCGGTCTATGAGGGGAGCATCGACACGATCGTCGGCTACTTGAACGGGCGGAAGCTCCTTGAGCTCCTCGCTAACGGAGAGCTCGCGACAGCGAGCCTGCGCGACCAACTCCAGCCCGCACTCTTCGTGCCCGAGACAAAGCAGGTCTCCGCCCTGCTCTCGGAGTTCAGGGAGGAGCGCCAGAAGATGGCGATCATCCTCGATGAGTACGGCGGCACCTCTGGCCTCGTGACGATCGGAGACGTCGTCGAGGAGCTCGTCGGCGAGCTCCAGGACGAGTTCTCGGACGAGGACGAGCCTGAAGAGATCCGCGAGGTCGCGCCCGGCGTCTCCGAGATCAAGGCCTCCGCTCGGGTGGACGAGGTCAACGAGGCCCTCAACCTCGGGCTCCCAGAGGAAGAGGACTATGAGACCTTGGCGGGCTTCGTCCTGAGCGAGCTCGGTCGCATCCCTAGGAGCGGGGACAACTTCGAGCACGAGGGGATCCGCTATGAGGTCACAGAGGCCTCGGATCGGAGAGTCATCTGCATCCGCGTCTCCACCTGAGCGCGTCAGCACACTAGACTCGCCAGCGTGCCCACCGTCCTTGACGAGGCGATCCTTCTGCGCCGCTTTCCTTATTCCGAGTCCTCGCTCGTGGCGCGGGTGTTCTCGCGCAGGCACGGCAAGATCGGACTCCTCGCGCGAGGCGCGCACCGCCCCAAGTCTCGCTTCTACTGCGTCCTCGACCACTTCGACACCCTCGAGCTCGAGTGGCGGCATCAGCCCGGTCGCGAGCTCATGGAGCTCCGCGGCGGCGACGTAAAGACGCGCCGCGCAGTGATCGCTACGGACCTCGAGACCTACCGCGCAGGCGCGGTCGCCTGCGAGCTCGTGGACCTCGCCTGCCCAGCGGGCCAACGAGAGCAAGGCACATGGGAGCGACTCTCTCGCTGCCTAGACGAGCTCAGCTCTGGGGAGCGGCCCGCCTGGGAGGCAGCGGTGGCCTTCGAGCTAGGCTTCCTCGAAGAGCACGGCATCTGCCCCGCCCTGGAGCTCTGCGCCTCCTGCGGGGGCGCCGCCCCACCCCCAGACCCCCGCGAAGAGCGAGCCTGCTTCTCCGCCTCTTGCGGGGGGAGGCTCTGCCAGCGCTGCAGCGATGAGGCCCGGGACTCGGGGCGGCGTGTGGGGACGATGCCCTTGGACGTCTTGACTGCCGCCAGCCAACTGTTGCGGCGGAGACCAGAAGGCGAGAGGATCACCCCCCTAGACGCGCCCCTCTTGGTCCGCCTCAAGGACTTCGTCGAGCGCTTCATAGACCACCACCTCGAGGTCCGCGCGAAGGCGCGCGGCGAGTTCCTCGCCGCCGACGACCGCAACACCCGCGCCGCCTTGCGCGCCCAAGAGCTCTCACGATGAACCGCACGACTCAACTCCTGTTCAGCCTCCTCCTCGTCACGGCTTGCAGCGCTTGTGTCTCTTTCAACCCCCTCAACCAGCGCACGCTGGACCTAGAGGACGCGCCCGGCGCGCTCGCCGCCGCTGAGGAGGCGGTCGCTAGAGGCGACAACGAAGGCGCGCTGGACGCCCTCGACGGGCTCCTCTCCGTTGAGGGGCTCCCCACCTCTCAGCGAACACGGGCCTCTCGAATCTTCGCTTCTGCTGCAGCGAGAGAGATCGAGCGCCTCTCACAGACGCCTGATGGCGCTGATGAGCTCGCAGGCTTTGTCGCTGACGACCTACCTCGTCCCGTCGCCGTCGCCGCCGGGATCGCTTCTGCGCGCGCATATATCGCACGCGGGGAGACCGAAGAAGCCTGGAGAGTCCTCAAGCTGCTCGATGAGCGCTTTCCCCTTCACCATGAGCGCGCGGCCGCTGGCCGACTGCTCGTCGAGTCGGGACTCTCACTCTCAAACGATGAGCGCAGCTCATGGATCTTCTGGAACGCCAGAGATGAAGGTATCAGGTGCCTTGAGTACCTCGTCCTGAATCACCCCGCTGAGCCGCGCTGCGACGAGGCTTACGCGCGGCTCGGAGAGCTCTACAGCGAGGACAACCAGCGCCTGCTCGCGATCGAGCGCTACTCAGACCTGGTCCTCTATCACCCGAACAGCAGTCTCCGCGCAGAGGCCCAAGCGCGGATCCCTATGCTGCGCCTCGGGATCTTGGACAGCCCGGAGTACGACCGGAACGGGCTGCTCTTGGCGCTCTCCGAGCTCGATGATTGGGTGGTCCGCTTCCAGGGTCACCCGATGCAAGACGAGGTCCTCGAGAGCCGCCTCGACTGCCTGCGGCGCCTCTCTGCGAGCGACCTGGGGGTGGCGCGCTTCTATGAGCGCATCGGTAACGCAGAGGGTCGAATCTTCCACGCCGAGCGCGCGCGCGAGCTGGCTCTGAGCGCAGGCGACGGGCCTCTCGCCGAGGAGGCGAGCCTGCTCCTCACGGCGCGCGCTCCCGCAGACTCATGAGCCACCTGAGGCTCTCTCTCACCGCCGCGCTCTTCGGTGCGCTCCTCCACGCGAGCTGCGGCTACAGCGTCGGCCTGATCGCCCCAGCGGGCTTTGACACGGTCGCGGTCGAGGTCTTCCACAATGACACCCTAGAGCCCGATCTAGAGCGCGCCCTGCACTCTGCGCTCTCGGTTGAGGTGCGTGATCGGGTCCCCCTGCCGCTCGTGAGCCCAGGCGACTCCAAGCTCCTGATCCGTGGCCGGCTCGTTGACTTCGGCCGGGTAAGAGGGATCAGGAACCCCCAGAACCAGGTCTTGGAGTCAGGCGTGAGGGTCGTGGTAGAGGCCTGGACCGTGCGGAGCTCCACCGGGGAGGTGGTCCACCCCAAGACCACAGCGAGGGCCACGATCGGGTACCCCGTCGGGAGCTCCTCTGGTGAACGCGCGGCCCGCGCGAGGGCTATCCGACAGCTCGCCCAGGCCCTCACGGTAGACCTCTTCTCGCGCGCCGTCTCAGACGAAGAGGCTCTGTAGGTTTCTCGCGAGTCGCATGAACGGAACTCGCTCGCGCTGCGTACCCCTGTGAAAATCACCGTTTCAGCGCCCGCAATCGCCGCGCATGACCCCGCAAACTGGTAAAAATAGGGGCTAGGGGAGGAGGCCATGGTCGGCTCACCCGCCCCTATAGGTAGGCACGAGGGCTAAGCTCTCCCCCCCAAAGGTGCCGATATCCCAAACATGGCCGAAGATCAAAACGCACAGCAAGACCCCAAGGCCAAGAAAGGCCGGTCCTTCGCTTCTTTCCTGCTGATCCTGACCCTCCTCGTGGTGTCCCTCGCCTACGTGGGGGCTTCCGAGGTCTCCTCCCCAAAGGTGCTCTCACAGGATCAATACCTGCACTACCTGTACACGGGTCGGGTGATGGACCAGAAGTTCAAGGGCAAGCTGGTCTCCGGCCACGCCAAGGACGGGACCCCGAGCGGGATGCCCTTTGAGGTTCAGTTCGACAACCTCCCTGAGCGCGAGAAAGAGTTCCGCGATCGGAAGGCCGAGGGCAACCACCGCAACATCAAGCAGGACCTGTTCGACAAGGCCCTCGCCGCGGGTGACTACTCACCCCAGTCTGCGCGCATCATCGCCGCCAACGACGAGGAGCTCGAAGAGCAAGCGCAAAGTGCAGGCGGCGTCGCGATGACGCAGGCCACGCCTACTCAGGACATGGAGGTCCTCGTAAACGTCTACGCGAAGGGCTCCCCGTCAGGGCGCACGCGCGACTACTACCTGCCCACCCAGCCGGAGTCTCTCTGGCTCAACATCGAAGAGGTCGAGGACATCGCGGCCTTCACCGGCACGCTCAAGAGCTACGGCGTGACGCCGGACTCCTTGAACTTCGACCTCTCGGACCGCCGCGGAACAAAGGCAGCTGAGGCGAGCGACCTCCTGCAGTCGCTGCTCTTCTTCTACGGCCCTTGGATCCTGATCGTCGTCATCTTCCTGCTCTACATGCGGCACCTCCGCAACCAGAGCGGCGCGGGCGGCGTGATGAACTTCGGACGGAGCCGCGCGCAGCTCTACCAGAAAGAGAACCACACGAACGTCACCTTCAACGACGTCGCTGGAGCTGAAGAGGCAAAGGAGGAGGTCCGCGAGGTCGTGGAGTTCCTCAAGAACCCCGGTCGCTTCACGCGCATCGGCGGCCGCATCCCCCGCGGCATCTTGCTCGTCGGCACCCCCGGCTGCGGCAAGACCCTCCTCGCCAAGGCCATCGCAGGCGAGGCGGAGGTCCCCTTCTACTCCATCTCTGGCTCGGACTTCGTGGAGATGTTCGTCGGCGTCGGCGCGAGCCGCGTGCGTGACCTCTTCAAGACCGCACGTGAGAACAGCCCCTGCATCATGTTCCTCGACGAGATCGACGCGGTCGGTCGCCGACGCGGCAGCGGCATGGGCGGCGGACACGACGAGCGCGAGCAGACCCTCAACGCGATCCTCGTCGAGATGGACGGCTTCGGCACAGACGAGGGCATCATCGTCCTCGCTGCCACAAACCGCCCCGACGTCCTGGACCCCGCCCTCCTCAGGCCTGGCCGCTTCGACCGCGAGGTCGTCATCGACCTGCCCGACGTGAAGGGCCGCGAGGCCATCCTCAAGGTCCACCTCAAGAAGGTGAAGCACGCCGAAGGCATCGACACAGAGTCCCTCGCGCGCTCCACGCCGGGCTACTCCGGCGCTGACCTGGCCGCCACGGTCAACGAGGCCGCGATCATGGCCGCCCTCCAGAAGTCCGAGGAGATCAAGCAAGAGCACCTCGACGAGGCGCGCGACAAGGTCCGCTACGGGCGCCAGAAGAAGTCGCGCAAGATGGAGGAGGTCGACCGCGAGATCACGGCCTACCACGAGGCCGGGCACGCCGTCATAGCGGCCAAGCTCGAGAACACAGACCGACCCCACAAGGTCACGATCGTCCCCCGCGGCCGCGCCCTCGGCGCGACGATGGTGCTCCCTGAGAAGGAGAGCTACCACATGCAGAAGAAGCGCCTCAAGAACCAGCTCGCCGTCCTCTACGGAGGCCGCATCGCTGAGGATGTCTTCTGCGGAGACATCTCCGCTGGCGCGTCTGACGACATCAAGCGCGCGACAGACCTCGCCCGCGCGATGGTCACCGAGCTCGGCATGAGCGACAAGATCGGACCGATCAACTACGCCGAGCGTCAGGGCTCCGACTTCCTCGGGACCGAGCTGATGGCTGGGCGCTATCACTCAGAAGAGACGACCCGCGAGATCGACGAGGAGGTCAAGCGCTTGACCGATGACGCCTACGCTGTCGCGGAGTCCGTGATCAACGAGCACAAAGATGAGATCGAACAGCTCGTCGTCGCGCTCAAGCGCTTCGAGACCCTCAGCGGGGACGAGATCGATCAGCTGCTCGATGGTGCCAGCGTGGACAGCATCCGCCCGGAAGAGGAGACCGGAGATCCCGCCCCGATCGAGGTCGAAGGAGAGCCTGAAGAGGCCTCTCCGACGGAGGAGGTCGTTGATGGGGATGAGCTCAAAGGTGAGCTGCCCGGCGAGCCGGGCCTCTCGCCCGCATGAGCCAAGGGGCGCAAACGAGAGATCTAAGGCTGCCGGCCTCGACCTGTGATGGCGACGGCTGCCGACTCAAGCCCCGCCCCCTCACCTTAGGCCGAGCTCACGAGCGCCCCCAGGTCGCCGTCAGTGGCGCGCTCCTCTCCCCCGAGGAGGTCTCCCTCCTCCATCAAGACGCGAGCCTCACGCTCTCAGAAGAGAGGGACCATGAGCTCGTCTTTGAGCTGAAGGCAGGCGCTCAGGCTGACTCGTCGTTCGCTGAGCGGCTCCACGCCGCGTGGGAGAACGCGACAGCCCCTCGGCCGCCCCCTCTGCTGATGGGGATCGTCAACGCGACCCCTGACAGCTTCTCAGACGGCGGCGCGTACTTCTCGGCGGATGACCCAGCCGCCGCCATCGAGCACGCCCTCGCCCTCGTGCGAGCTGGCTGTGACCTCCTCGACGTAGGCGGAGAGTCCACCCGCCCAGGCGCAGCCCCTGTCGATGTGGAGGAGGAGGTCCGGCGGGTCGTGCCCATCATCAGCGCGCTGCACGCTGAGACCGACTGCCGCATCAGCGTGGACACGCAAAAGGCCGCCGTCGCGGCCGCGGCCATCGACGCAGGGGCCACCATGGTGAATGACGTGAGCGCAGGGCTCTCCGACAGCGCGCTCTTGCCGCTCGTCGCTGAGCGCGGCGTCGAGCTCTGCCTGATGCACATGCAGGGGACCCCACGCGACATGCAGGAGTCCCCCAACTACGCCGACGTCGTGCGCGAGGTCCTCGATCACTTGCGAGAGCGGACACACGCTTGTTTGAAGGCTGGTATCCAGGGGAATAAGATCCTCCTCGACCCAGGGATCGGCTTCGGAAAGACCCTCGAGCACAACCTCACGCTCTTGAGGCACCTCCCCTCGCTCCGCTCCCTGGGGATCCCCCTCCTCCTTGGCGTGTCCAGAAAGTCCTTCATCGCCCAAATCATGAGCAGCGCTGGCGCAGACATCGCTGGTGGGCCCGAAGAGCGCCTCGGCGGAACGATCGCCGCAGTCCTCTCTTCTGTTGAAGGTGGCGCGAGCGTCCTGCGCGTCCACGACGTCGCCCAAGCGAGAGAGGCGCTGCTCGTTCACCGCTCCCTACACCCCGAGCTGCACTGATCATGGAAGGCTGGGGGGTTGAGTACTTCGAGCGGCTCCTGAGCCCCTCCGGAGCGCTCCAAGCGGTCCTGCTCGCGGCGGGGATCTACTTCTTCCTGAGCTTCCTCAGCACGAGCAGAGGGAGCGGGCTCTTCCGGGGACTCGTCGTCGCCGTCGCCGTGATCGGCCTGGGCCTCTTGGGTGCCGCGAAGGCGTTCAAGATGGGCGAGCTTGAGCACATCCTCACGGAGAACTACGGCTCAGTCGTCCTCATCCTCGTCATCCTCTTCCAGCCAGAGCTGCGCCGCGGCGTCGCGCGGCTCGGCGAGCAGAACAAGCTCGCGCGCTTCGTCCGGGGTGAGCGACCCGAGGCCGCGGCAGAGGTCTCGGCGGCCATGATCGCGATGGCCAAGCGGAGGCACGGCGCACTGGTCGCCTTCCAGAGGAACACAGCGCTCGATGCTTGGACCCAGAGCGCCGTGAAGATCCAGAGCCTCGTCGACCGACGCCTCCTCCAAGGGATCTTCCACCCCGGCGGGACCCTCCATGACGGCGCGGTCATCATTGACCACGACCGCCTGGTCGCAGCCTCCTGCATCTTCCCCCTGAGCGAGAACACAGAGCTCCACACGACCATTGGGACCCGACACAGGGCAGCTCTCGGCCTCTCTGAGGAGACCGACGCGTTGACGGTCACGGTCAGCGAAGAGACCGGCGAGATCAGCGTCTGCGAGAGCGGGACCATGCAGCGGAACGTAGACCCAGAACGCCTCGAGGGCCTCCTCAGGAGCCGCCTGAGGCCCGGGGACTCCGGGCAGACTCAAGAAGACCGCGGCGCGGCGGGGCTCGTCACGGGGAGCCTCGGCTTCCTCCACGCCGTGTTCATCGAGAACCTCGGCCGGAAGACCGCCGCGCTCCTCCTCGCCGGCGCGTGGCTCTACCAGGCGCATGAGAACATCACCCGCGAGATCAACCGCTCCTTCACCGTCACAGACGAGCTCATCTCTGCGGAGTCTGGTCCGACCCCCGACACGATCTTCGTGCTGATGCTCCCAGACGACACCCACCTGAGCTCAGCGGTCTCCGACGCTGAGTACGAGGTCCGCATCGAGGGCCCCGAGGAGGAGATCCGGCTCCTTGAGAGCAAAGAGCTCACTGGAACTTGGAGCATCAGCGAAGACTTCAAGAGCGGCGGGCGCCTCGACATCAGAGACGTCAACTTCGTCTGTGGAGGAGAGCCCTTGGACGAGCGCGTGAGCATCACCTGGGTGAAGGGGAGCCAGCCCTACGTTGACCTAGAGCGCACCGACGAGCACACGGTCATCCTCAGCCCGAAGCACGTCCCCGTTCGGGACGACGAGCTAGACCCGCGCTTTGAGTTCAGCGCTGAAGAGACGACCTTCACCCTCCCCTCGGTCGTCCTGCGAGGCCCCGCGGCGGAGATCGCGCTCCTGAAGTCAGGCGAGCTCGACCTCGAGACGCTATCTGCCGCAGACGAGCTCGCGCTGTTCAAGCCGGTCATCTTGGGTAAGGAAGATCGCAAGCCTCGGGATCAGCTGCTCTCGCTCTCTGACCACCTCGAGGAGCTCGACCTGCAGCTCGCGGAGGACACCCTGGTGGAGGCCCGACTCATGATCGCGCCCACGGACTGGGACCTCGACACGGTCACGATGGACATCCCCCTCGTGAACCTCTCCGAGAGCGCTGGCACCGCCGAGGACCGCTGGGAGCTCAGCTCCCTCAGGCAAGCTGAGTTTGGGATCCAGACCAAGGCTGTCATCCCGGCGACGGAGAGCCCCGACACCAAGTCCTTCCTTGAGCGACGAACCGTGATTCGCCGCTTCGTGAGTAAGCACCTGGTTG
>JAKVCE010000074.1 GCA_022447405.1 Planctomycetota bacterium
TGTGGAGGCTCGTGTCAGGGCCCGCGCAGTCGCCGTTTCCCGTGCCCGGGTAGGGCCCGTTCCACCAGTCGTTGCCGCCAAAACCGATGCCGTTCCAGTGATCGGTGTCGCTACCATCGCTGTAGATAGTCGTGACATTAAACGTGCCGCCGCCGTTGCTGATATGGAAGATCATCTCGAGCCTTGACTCAGGGCCAACCACCATCGGGGTCGCCAGCTCTGTCCACTGTCCGATGGTGTGATCCCAGCCGCTCGGGAGCCAGTCGGGCTGGTCGCCCCAGCAGTTGCCGGTGTCGTCGTCGAAGCCTCTGCCGCCGAGGTGGACGATGTCCATCGCATCAGCCGCGGTCTCAAAGGTGTACTTAGCGCACTTCTTGTCACTAGGCGCACCGTTCTCAAGGCTGAGGCCGCGGTCACTGATCGAGCGGTAGCCCATGTCAGCGTCCGGTTGACCGGACTCACCCTGGTGGACGATGCCGTTCCAGTTGTAGCCGAGGGCGACGGCGTCGACGGCCAAGGGCGCGACGTCCACGTTGATCGCGTTCGCTGCGAAGATGGCGTGTCCGCCATTTCCGTTGGTCGGGTTCTTGAAGGTGATCGAGGTGATGACCTCGCCCTGGTAAGTGGCCGGGATGTCGACCGAGCCCTCGTCGATGTGGAGGCCCCAGTCGGGGAGGTTGACGCAGTCGAAGTTGCCGGTGCCGGGGTAGGGTCCGTTCCACCAGTCGCCTGCTCCGACGGTGCCCGTGTGGGATGTGCCGTTCGCGAAGTTGATGCTCACATCGAAGCTGCCTCCACCATCAGAGATGTTGAAGATGAGGTCGATGCGACTGTTCTCCTGAACGGTCATCTGACGGTGGATCTGGGTCGTGCATGCAGCGTCACTGGCAGCGCTGTTGCCGCTGTGATCCCATCCGCTCGGGAGCCAGTCAGGCTGATCGCCCCAGCAAGAGCCGGGGTCCGTGTCGAAGTTGCGAGGGCCCATGTGCACGATGTCCAGCGCGTTCGGCTGTTGGACGAAGGTGTACTTGTCCGTAAAGGTGTCGCTGGGCGCGCCGTTGGTGAAGTCGAGGCCGCGGTCACCGATCGAGCGATAGCCCATGTCGGCGTCGGCGTTGCCAGGCTCGCCGTAGTGAACGATGCCGTTCCAGTTGTAGTCGAGCGTGATCGGGTCGCTGGTCTCAGGGCCGATCCCGGTGCTGACATTGCACGCGAAGATCGCGTACTGGGCGCTGCTGTTCAGCCTCTGGAAGGAGAGGCCGTCTACCGTGACGCCTGCGAGGAGCCCGCCATCGGAGAGGGTGCCCTCATTGATGTGGAGGCCTGCTCCAGCGAGGCCGCCGCAGTCAAAGCCGTCCGTGCCCGCGTAGGGGCCGCCGAACCAGTCGCCTGCTCCCATGGAGCCGAGGGGCACATCACCGACGTTTGTGTGCGCGGTGATGCTGAAGTCGCCGCCGCCGTCCGTGACATGGAAGATGCAGCTGATCTGGCTCTCGCCTGAGAGCACGATCCCGTTGGTGAACCATGTGGTCTGCGGACCGCTGTGGTCCGAGTTGCCATTGAGCCAAGTAGGCTCTGTTCCACGGCAGTCACCGTTTGCAGCGGCATCCCAGCCGTTCCAGCCCGTGCAGGGGCGGCAGCCGAGGTTGACGATGTCCAGCACGCCAGCGTCTGTGATGAGGTTGTACTTGTCGACCATGGCGTCGCTCGGGGCGCCACCAGCGAAGTTCAAGCCTCGGTCACCGATGGCGCGGTAGCCGTCGGGGTTGTCAGGTTGCCCGTCCTCGCCTTGGTGGACGATTCCGTTCCAGTTGTAGTCAAGCGCGATTTGGTGGGTGCCCGATTGAGCGGCCGCGGGAGCGCACAGTAGAAGTAGGGGGATGTATCTCATCCCCAAAATTTGCCGTAGAATCGCCATTTTGGGGGCCTTTGTTTGAAAAAAAACTAAGACAAAGAGGGGTTGGAAGGGTCTTTACGACGGTCTTCGGCAGGCTCTTTACATTCTCTTTGCCAAGAGACGAAGACGTCTTCTTATGCCAAGAGGCAGAGCGTCCTTATCAAACCCAAAAAATGAGTCCTGCCAGCCCAGGCAGGCACGCCGCCGTGCCTCGAATCGGCGCACGTACCTGCGCCGCCACATCTCGTACAGCCTGGAGCGGAGTCAGCGCCCTCTAGGGGCAGAAGGTCGCGGTCAGGGCGTCCGAGAGGTTCGCGCCAGAGCCGCCGGGACCGTTGGGGTCGCGATACCAAGCCTGGAAGTGCCAGGTGGAGCCCGGTGTGACCTGGTGGTTGCCGCTCTGGTTCTGCAGGTCGAGATCGCGGCGCAGTGTGCCCGCCACGCTGGCCTGGATCGGCGGGTTGATTCGTTTGGTGTCTCCGCCGACGCAGCGGAAGCCGTCCATGAAGGGGATCTGGATGTTATTGGTGCCGTAGTAGCAGAGGGTGAACTGCTCAGGCACCAGGTCGTTCACCTCGAGCTGAAAGTCGTTCGAGGTGAAGCTCGTTGAACCTAAGTTGGAGATCAACGCTCCGGCACCGACGGAGTTGGGAGAGGTCTCGCAGAAGTTGGAGGTGCCGCAGGTGGCTGCAGGGATGACCCTGAAGATGGTGGAGGGGAAGTTGCCGATGACCAAGAGCTCTCCCTCAGCGTCCGTGCCGAAGGAGTTGATCGTCGTGAGCGAGGTCCCGTCCGCCGTCACGAACTCGAGGCTGCGCTCCTAGTGCTCCGTCATGGTCGTCCCGTCATAGCGCAGGGACCACACGCGCGCGCTGCAGTAGTCGGCGTAGAAGTAGGTCCCTTGGAGCGAGGGCATGGCCCCTCCGCGGTACACCTCACCTCCGATGATGCAGCAGAGCCCGCCGCTGTGGTTGTACTCGAGGACGGGTTCGACGTAGCTCACTGCGCTGGGGCAGGAGCAGCCAGGCAGGTTGTTGCAGACGGTGCCCTCTCTGCAGGCCCAGCCGAAGTTGAGGCCGCCTCCGCTGCCGCCGGGGACGAAGTCGAGCTCTTCGCGGGTGGTCTGACCGACGTCGCCGATGAACATGTCCCCGGTGACGGAGTCGAAGCCGAAGCGCCAGGGCTGGCGCAGGCCGTAGACCCAGATCTCCTCCGCGACGTTCGGTTGACCGACGAAGGGGTTGTCGGCGGGGATGTAGGGCGCGGGCGCGTCGATGTCGAGGCGCAGGATCTTCCCCTGGGTGGTCGAGAGGTCTTGGCTTGAGCCGCTGTCTGCCGGGAGCCCGTGGTAGCCGCCTCCGTCACCGGTGCTGAGGTAGAGCATCCCGTCGGGACCGAACTTCAGACAGTTCCAGTTGTGGACATAGCCAGGCTGCTGGAAGGGGGTGAGGATCTCGATGGTGGAGCTCGGGTCGGCGACGTCCGGATCGCTCGAGACCTGGAACTCTGCGAGGTGAGATTGGTCCAGCGTGTCGTTGTAGACGAGGAAGAAGCGCCCGTTCGAGAGGTAGTTCGGGTGGAACGCCATGCACAGGATCCCCTCGTGGGATGACATGGAGGCCGATATGTCCATGAAGGGGGTCGGCAGGACGGCGCCGTCGCGGATGATGTGGATGACTCCGCCCTTGGTCGTGACGAAGAGGCGCTCGGTGTCACCGGGGGCCGCGCACACTGAGGTCGCTACGTCGAAGCCACCAGCCACGGGCTCAAGCAAGAGCTCTTGGGCCTGGCTAGACGTGCACAGCGCGAGCAGGGCCGCGGCGACAGAGAAGCGATGTTTACGGTTCATGAAGATCCTCGGCGGTAGTGATCCGATTGAAGGCTAGCACACTCACAGAGTCCGGCTTTTCATAGGCCAAGAACACGGCTCAGAGCACCTTTAAGGCTCAAAAAACCACCTCCAAGCCCTAGGACGGGTTCAGAGCGCGCTTTGTTCTCGGCGTCTCAAGAGGGCGCCGCCGAGAGCATCACCGGAGCTACTTAGCGCGGCCGAGCCAGCGGTCGATGTTGGTGGAGTAGGTCTCGTACTGTTGAGTGGAGAGGAAGCCTTGGAGGTTGGCCTGGTGCCGCTCATTGTTGGCGGCCTTGATCTCGCCGGCCTGCTGGCTGTCGATCTCGCCAGCCTGCCAGAGCCGACCGAGCTCTGCGTCCATCTCTGACCTGGCGATCCAGGTGCGCTGCATCTCCTCAGTCTGGTACTGGGTGAGCCCCAGCTCAGGCGCGATCTTTTCGATCCTGGTGGAGATCCACTCGTCACGGTGCTGGTCCTTCACCTGCTGCTTCTGGAAGGCCTCCTGCTGGCGAATGGATGTGAGCGCGTTTTCTACCTTGGACTGCAGCGCGACCGGGCTCGCGGCCTCTGTCTTGTCCATGCGATCCATGAAGGCGCGCACCTCCTCTTCGAACTCAGTGTCCTCCACGACGGAGACGCGCTCTGAGGGCACGGGGCGCAGCTCGAGGTCGGAGATCCGCTCGCTGAGCTTGGCGTTCTCGGCGCGCAGAGCGTCCAGCTGGGCGATGAGGTCGACGCTGGGGGCCGCCTCAGGGACGACCTCGATCTTGTCCTCTGAGAGGAGCGCGCTGGTGATGGCGGCGCTGGCGCAGCCTAGGAGAATCACGACGACGAGGGGGCGGAGGGAGAGGTCTTTCATAGTGATCCCATAATAGCAGGAGATGCTGTTCTCCTCACTTCAGGGAGGAGAACAGCGGGTCGCGTGACCACGCCAGGGAGGTACTGATTCCCCCAAGGACTCAACCTCCATTAGGATGGTCGTCCGTCCTGCACGGGATCCTCCGAGATGAACCTGGTCACAGCCATCCTCCTCTTAGCGCCTGCCGCTGAAGAACCCACGAAGGTCGAGTTCGGCAGAGACGTGCAGCCGATCCTCTCGAAGCGCTGCTTCGTGTGCCATGGACCGGACGAGGGGACGCGGGAGGCGCGGCTGCGCCTGGACCTCCCTGAGGTCGTGGGGGAAGAGCACGGGATCATCGTCCCCGGGAGCCTGGAGGCGAGCGAGCTCATCCTGCGCATCACGAGCGAGTACGAGGACGAGCTCATGCCGCCCCCGGGTGAGGAGCCGCTGACGCAGGAGGAGGTCGACATCCTCAAGCGCTGGGTAGAGGAGGGCGCAGAGTATGAGCGCCACTGGGCCTTCGAGCCTGTCGCGAGCTCTGCCGCTCCCGCGGGGGCAGAGTGGGCGCGAAACGAGGTCGACGGCTTCGTGCTCCGCTCCATGGAGGAGGCGGGCCTCGAGCCCTCAGCCGAAGCCGACCGGGCCACGCTCATCCGCAGGCTCTCCTTTGATCTCTGCGGGATGCCGCCGACTCCCGAGGAGGTCAGCGCCTTCATCGCCGATGATCGGCCCGAGGCCTACGAAGAGCTCGTCGACCGACTGCTCGCGACCGACGCCTACGCCGAGCGCATGACCCTCGCCTGGATGGACGCGGCGCGCTACGGAGACACCTCCGTCCACCACGCCGACGGCCCGCGCGACATGTGGCCGTGGCGGGACTGGGTCATCCGCGCCTACAAGTCGAACATGCCCTTCGACCAGTTCACCGTCGAGCAGCTCGCGGGGGACCTCTTGCCGGAACCCACCAACGCACAGCTCGTCGCCTCTGGCTTCCATCGCAACTCGCCCACCTCGGACGAGGGCGGCGCGATCGACGAGGAGCTGCGGGTGAAGTACATGGTGGACCGGGTCAAGACGACGGGGAACGTCTGGCTTGGGCTGAGCCTCGAGTGCGCTCAGTGTCACGACCACAAGTACGACCCTGTCAGCCAGGAGGACTACTACCGCTTCTACGCCTACTTCAACCAGAGCGTGGAGAAGGGCTTCCAGACGCGGAGCGGCAACGCGGTCCCGCTCGTCTCCGTCCCCTCCGAAGAGCAGGAGACCGAGCTCGCCGAGCTCGATGACTCCATCCAAGCGGTCGACGCCTTCTTCCAGAGCGCGACACCTCCGGATGGAGCCCTCGAGGCCTGGCATGTGAGCGAGCGGCAGGCGCTCTTGGAGCGCGACACCCCCGAGCTCGGCGCGTGGTACTTCGTCGGACCCTTCCAGAAGGGCAGCAAGAAGGAAGCCTACGACACCGACCACGGCCCCGAGGCCATCGAGATCGACGTCGAGGCAGAGGTCGCCGGCAAGTCTTGGACGGAGCGCGCTGACGTCGACGGGAACACCTACAACCTCGGCAGCACAGGCAACGCCGCGGTCTATCTCACTCGCCTCATCGAGTGCGAGGAGGCTCAGACCGTGTCGGTCTCTCTCGGGAGCGACGACAGCATCAAGGTGTGGCTCGATGGCAAGGAGGTCTTCGCGAAGGACGTCGGTCGCGGGGTCGCGGCTGACCAGGACCAGGCGACCCTCGAGCTCCCCGCGGGGGAGAGCCAGCTCCTCCTGAAGATCGTGAACGGCGGCGGCCCCATGGGCTACTACTTCAAGATGAAGGGCGAGGACCTCCCCGCGCCCTTGGTCGCGGCGCTGAAGGCCGAGCCGGACTCCCTCGATGACGCCGCGCGCGCGCTCCTGCGCGACCGCTTCCTGCGCACGGGCTGGGAGGAGGGCGTGGCTCAGGTCGCGCTTAAGGAGGCCGCGGTCACCCGCAAGGACGAGATCACCAAGGGCACTGCGACGGTGATGGTCATGAAGGACGTCGCCAAGCCGCGCATGACCTACATCCTCGACCGCGGCGAGTACGACAAGCCGCGCAAGGACCATCCCGTGGAGCCCGGCGTCCTCGAGGGCATCCTGCCGCTCCCCGAGAGCGCGCCGGCCAACCGGCTCGGCCTCGCGCAGTGGCTCGTCCACCCCGACCACCCCATGACGGCGCGCGTCGCCGTGAACCGCTACTGGGCCATGCTCTTCGGTCGCGGCCTCGTCCCCTCGGTGATGGACTTCGGCTCTCAGGGCGAGCTCCCCAGCCACCCCGCCCTCCTCGACTGGCTCGCGAGCGACTTCATCGAGAGCGGCTGGGAGGTGAAGGGCATGCTGAAGCAGCTCGTCATGAGCGCGACCTATCGCCAGCACTCGCGGGCTGACACCGAGCGCCTCGAAGTGGACCCCGAGAACGAGCTCCTCGCGCGCGCCTCGCGCTTCCGCCTGCACGGTGAGTTCCTGCGCGACCAAGCCCTCGCAGCCAGCGGCCTCCTCGTGGACGAGGTCGGCGGCCCGGGCGTGAAGATCTACCAGCCTGACGGCCTCTGGAACGAGGTCTCCCTCGATCGGAACCTGCGCTTCTCCCAGGACCACGGCGAGAAGCTCTACCGCAAGTCCATGTACATCTACTGGAAGCGCTCCGCGCCCCAGCCCGCCATGTCGACCTTCGACACGCCGATACGCGACACCTGCGTCGTCGAGCGCCAGCGCACGAACACGCCGATGCAGGCGCTCGTCACCTTGAACGATGTGCAGTTCGTCGAGGCGTCGCGGCACCTCGCCCAGCGCCTGCTCCTCGAAGAGGAGGGCTTTGACGCCCGCCTCGACCTCGCCTTCATGCTGCTCACGGCGCACCCCGCTGACGAGCTGGCGCGCCGTGTGATGCGTGAGACCTATGAGGCACAGCCCCCGATCTATCAGGCGAACAAGGACGCAGCCGTCGCGCTCATCAGCGCGGGCGAGAGCGCGCGCGACGAGAGCCTCGACGCAGCAGAGCACGCCACCTGGACGGTCTTGACCTCCATGATCCTCAACCTCGACGAGACCCTGACCCGCGAATGACCATGGACCCCATCACAGAACGCAGCCGGCAGGTGACCCGACGCACGCTCTTGAAGAGCGGCGCCAACGGCCTCGGCGCGATGGCGCTGGGCTCGATGCTGGGGCGCGAGGCGCTCGCTGGCGGGATCTCTGCCAGGGAGGTGCCGCACTTCGCGCCCAAGGCCAAGCGCGTCATCTACCTCTTCATGAACGGCGCGCCCTCGCAGATGGACCTCTTCGACTACCACCCGAAGATGCGGGAGCACCACGGGATCGAACTCCCGGAGTCGATCCGCCAAGGCCAGCGCCTGACGACCATGACGAGCGGGCAGTCGTCCTTCCCCTGCGTCGCCCCGATGTTCGACTTCCAGCGCTACGGAGAGCACCAGACCTGGGTCAGCGAGCTCCTCCCGTACACGGCGCGCATCGTCGACAAGATCTCGCTCATCAAGTCGATGAACACGGAGGCCATCAACCACGACCCGGCCATCACCTACATCAACACCGGCAGCCAGCAGCAGGGCAAGCCCAGCATGGGCGCCTGGCTCTCCTATGGCCTCGGCTCGATGAACCGCGACCTCCCCGACTACATCGTCATGATCAGCCGCGGGAAGGGGAACTTCCAGGCGCTCTACTCGCGCCTCTGGGGCTCGGGCTTCCTGCCCTCGGAGCACCAGGGCGTGAAGTTCCGGAGCGGCAAGGACCCGGTGCTCTACCTCACGAACCCTGACGGGATCGACGCCGAGACGCGGCGGCGGATGCTCGACGGGATCGCCAAGATCAACGAGGCCAAGTACGAGGAGACCCACGACGCCGAGGTGCAGGCGCGCATCTCCCAGTACGAGATGGCCTACCGCATGCAGACCTCGGTGCCTGACCTGATGGACCTCTCGGACGAGCCCGAGTCCACCTTCGAGCTCTACGGGGACGACGCCAGGAAGCCCGGCACCTTCGCAGCCAACTGCGTTCTCGCTCGCCGCATGGCCGAGCGCAACGTGCGTTTCGTCCAGCTCTTCCACCGCGG
>JAKVCE010000075.1:0-5260 GCA_022447405.1 Planctomycetota bacterium
ATCCCTCGAGCCCGTCGAGCTCGACCACGCGGAGCGCGCCTTCGGGGCGGGTAGCCCGCACCGCGCGTGGGCTGGCCGTGGCGAGGACCTCTGCGCGAAGCCCGCGCGCGGCGAGGAGGGCAGGGTCGAGCCGAAAGGCGGTGGGGGAGTCGAAGAGCAGGGAGCCGTCGGGTTGACCATCAAGAGCGCGGAAGTCCTGGTTGACCGCCGGGACGGAGACGAGCTGCGGCGCAGGGAGTGAGCCGCCGTCAGGGAGCGGGAGGGCGTCGGAGACCGGGTCCAAGAGCACCCCCTCGTCGGCGCTCACGCCGAGGGCGCTCAGGGCGCGGGCGAAGGCCGGGGCCTCGCGGAGCTGGACCATGACCTCGCCCTCGCTGCGACCGAGGTCGGCCACGGTCGCGCTCCCTGCGAGCAGGAGATCACCGCCCGCTCGGAGGTGGGCCTCTGCCCGCGCGAGGGCGGCTGGGGCGGCGTCCTCCGGCTGGAGCCAGACGATGAGGTCATCGGTGAGCGGCGCGGCGTCGGACTCTAAGTCCACGCGTCGCAGGTCCGCGCGGGTCGCGAGGAGGGCGGCGACGGCCTCAAAGCCTTGTTGGGGCGCGTCCAGGAGGACCTTGGGCCGAGAGGGCTCCGCGAGGTCCTCGAGGTGCGCGAGCAAGAGCTCTGGGAGGTTGCCGGTCTGGGCTGGGAGCAGCCCGTTGCGCACGTGGGCGGCGTGGGGGCCGAGGGTGAAGCGCAGGCTGGAGGTGAGCTCTGCCTCGCTCCAGCTGTCATCCTCCACCTTCGGCGCGCGGGTCTTGCGGACGCCGAGGGAGTCGAGGTGCGCTCCCAGACCCTCCGCCTCTCCAGGGTGATGGACGCCGAGGCGGAGGCGCTCGGGATGCGCCGTGCCCAGGGCTCGGAAGGCAGCGCGCACGGCGCGTTCCATTCCGCGCAGGTCGTGGGGGAGGGGCGACTCGGGGCTGACCCAGTACTCGATGGAGGCGTGTGCGCGGCCGTCCAAGAGCGCGGCTAGGCGCTGGCGCTGTTCGCTGCTGAGGTGTGCGCGCTTCGTCCGAGCGGGCTCGAGGGAGGGGCCGGCGCGCTCGACCACCTGCGCTGCGGTGGAGGCGACGAGGAGCGCGAGGCCGAGGGCGAGCCAGGGGGTCGGGCGGGTGCGCACGGGGTCCGCTCCCTCAGTCCCGGATGTTCCGGACGGTCCAGGTGTTGAGCGCGAGGAAGACGGCCGCCGTCCCCAAGAGCCACGCGCTCTCTCCGAGGCCGATGTAGCCTGCGCAGAAGGAGTCGTAGCGGAGGAGGGCGGAGAGGTGCGCGGCGACGAGGGAGCCCGGCGCGAGCTCCGGGGTGAGACCGTCCAGGATGGCGGTGAGCGCTGGGGCGCCGCTCGCGAGGAAGAGGACGCTCCCCGCGCAGCCCGTGAGGAAGGCGACGACGACCTCGCGCGTGAGGCTAGAGAGGAAGAGCGCCTGAGCGAGGAGCAGGGCGCCCAAGAGGATCGCGCCGAGGTAGCTGGAGAGGATCAATCCGCCGTCAGGGTCGCCGAGGGCATAGAGGAGGAGGACGGCAGGGCTCGTGCCGAGGAGGAAGAGCAGCCAGATGCCCATTCCAGCGAGGAACTTGCCGAGCACGACCTCTGCCGCTGAGAGGGGAAGGGTGACCCAGAGCTCGAAGGTGCGTCGGCGACGCTCCTCTGCCCAGAGGCGCATGGCGAGCGCCGGGAGGAGCACAGCGGCCGCTGCAGGGATCCAGCGGAAGAGGGGCGTGAGGTCGAGGCGCGCGGCGAGGAAGAACTCGGTCGAGAAGAGGCTGAGCACGACCAAGAGCGACGCGACGGTGGCGACGTAGGCGACCGGCGCGTCGAAGAGCGCGCGCAGCTCGCGGCCGGCGACGAGGCGGATCGCTCTCATGCGGAGGCCTCCTCGTGAGGCGAGCGGACGGCGTCGAGGATCAGCCCCTCGAGGTCCTTGCCTTCAGAGTCGGCGCGCTCGGTGAGGACCTCGGTGCGTTCATCGATGAGCAGCCTCCCGTGGTGGAGCAGGAGCAGGCGGTCACAGGTCGCCGTGACCTCTGCGAGGACGTGGCTGGAGAAGAGGACGGCCCTGCCCTCACGGAGCTCCGCGACGTGCTCGCGGAAGGCTGCGACTTGCAGCGGGTCGAGGCCGTGTGTGGGCTCGTCGAGGAGGAGGACCTTAGGGTCGTGGAGGAGCGCGGCCGCGAGCGAGACGCGGCGTCGGTAACCCTTCGAGCAGGTCCCGACGAGCTGATCACAGACGCGGGAGAGGTCGCAGCGCTCGACGAGGGCAGCGACCCTAGCCTGAAGGGCCGCCTCGTCGAGGCCGTGGGCGCGCCCGCAGAACTCCAGGAAGGCGCGCACCCGCATGCCGTCGAAGAGCGCGTCGTGCTCAGGCAGGTAGCCGATGGAGCGGCGGACCTCGAGGGGGCTGGCAACGACGTCGTGCCCGGCCACGCTGAGCTCACCGGCTGTGGGGGTGAGGTAGGTAGAGAGCATCCTCAACACCATGGTCTTCCCAGCGCCGTTGGGGCCGAGGAAGCCGACCACCTCTCCAGGCTGTACTTCGAAGGAGATCTGGTCTACGGCGCGGAGGTCGCCGAAGTCTCGGGTCAGGGCCGCTGCGCGGATCATGACAGGAGGGTATCCCGACAGGTCGATCAGTGGAATCGGCTATCCTGTGGGGCCCATTGGCGCGCGACGTGCGCCGCTTTGATCCACCGGAGACATCCCATGATCCAGCAAGCGACCAGCACCAACCCTCTCTTCGCCCACGGCACCCCCCCTCGCTTCGAGGAGATCACCCCGGCCCACGCCAAAGAGGCGGTGCCGGAGCTCTTGGAGCGCGCCAGCGCCGAGTTCAGCGCCTTCGAAGAGGACGTCGAGCCGACCTGGGACGGCATCTTCGGGCGCCTGCGCGCGATCGTGGAGCCCCTGGAGTACGCCTGGCACGTGACCGGGCACTTGATGGGGGTGAGAAACTCCGAGGAGCTGCGAGAGGTTCATGAGGCGCTGCAGCCCCAGGTGGTGGAGTTCTTCACCCGGATGGGCCAGAGCGCAGCGACCTATGCGGCCCTCGAGGGTCTCGTCGCTGGAGAGGCCTGGGCCGAGCTGGACGCGACGCGCAAGCGCCTGGTGGAGAAGGAGCTCTTGGGCATGAAGCTCTCTGGTATCTCGCTCGAGGGCGAGGCGAAGGAGCGCTTCAATGAGATCCAGAAGGAGCTCGCCGAGCTCTCGACGGGCTTCTCCAACGCTGTGCTCGACAGCCGCAAGGCTTACGAGCTGGTGATCACGGACGCCGCGGACGCGGAGGGTCTCCCCGAGACTCTGCGCCAGACCGCGGCTGCCTCCGCCAAGGGAGCGGGCCATGAGGACGCTACGGCTGACGCGGGACCCTGGCGGATCACCTTGGATGGGCCCTCGGCTGGGCCCTTCTTAATGCACAGCCGAAACCGCGATCAGCGCGAGGCGGTCTATCGAGCCCTCGTCACCGTCGCTTCCGAGGGTGAGTACGACAACAAACCTCGCATCGAGCGGATCCTCACCCTTCGCAAAGAGAAGGCCGGACTCCTCGGCTACAACACCCACGCCGAGATCTCTCTCGCCACGAAGATGGCCGATGACGTCGCGGCGGTGGACCAGCTGACGGCAGAGCTGCGCGACGCCGCGATGCCGAAGGCGGAGCAAGACCACGCTGAGCTCGTCGAGTTCGCGCGGAGCGAGACCGGCGACGCCACGCTCGAGCTCGCCAACTGGGATGTGGGTTTCTGGTCAGAGCGCATGCGCGAGACCAAGTACGAGCTCTCTGATGAAGAGCTCCGACCCTACTACCCCTTCCCGAAGGTGCTCGAGGGGCTCTTCGCCGTCACCAAGCGCCTCTTCGATGTGGATGTCATCGCGGCGGACGGCGAGGTGCAGGTCTGGCAATCGGACGTACGCTACTTCCGTATTCAAGACGCCTCGGGCAACGACATCGCCTCCTTCTACCTCGACCCCTACTCGAGACCTGAGGACAAGCGCGGCGGCGCATGGATGGACAACCTGATCGGTCGCGCGCCGATGGCTGATGGAGGCTTGCGGCTCCCCACCGCCGTCCTCGTCTGCAACCAGACTCCGCCGGTGGGTGATGCGCCCTCGCTGATGACGTTCGGAGAGGTGCGCACGCTCTTCCACGAGTTCGGCCATGGCCTCCAGCACATGCTCACGACGGTGGACGTGCCTGAGGCGGCCGGGATCGAGAGCGTCGAGTGGGATGCCGTGGAGCTGCCGAGTCAGTTCATGGAGAACTGGACCTATCACGAGGACACCGTGATGAGCTTCGCTGGACACTTCGAGACCAGTGAGCCGATGCCCAAGGAGCTCTTTGAGCGCCTCGTAGCGGCGAAGAACTATCGCTCCGCCTCTGGCGTCTTGCGTCAGCTCTACTTCGGACACCTCGACATGGAGCTGCACCACCACTACGACCCTGCTGGCGACGAGACGGTCGCCGAGGTGAAGGACCGCGTCGTGGCGATCTCGACGGTCGTCCCGCCGCTGCCAGAGGATCACTTCGAGTGCTCCTTCAGCCACATCTTTGCGGGCGGCTACTCAGCCGGCTACTACAGCTACAAGTGGGCCGAGGTCCTCTCCGCGGACGCCTTCAGCGCCTTCGAAGAGGCCGGACTCGACGACGACACTGCGATCGTGGAGATGGGGCACAAGTTCCGTGACACCGTCCTCGCGCAGGGCGGCAGCCGCCACCCGATGGATGTCTTCACGGAGTTCCGGGGGCGCGGGCCCTCCACGGACGCCCTCAAGCGTCACACGGACCTCGTCTAGCGGGCGCGTCGGCGCAGGAGGTAGAGCCCGGACTTCCCGGGCAAGACGACGTCCATGTCGCCGTCTGCGTCGATGTCCACCACGATGGGGTAGTGCCCCGCGCCGACCTCGCCGCCCTCGGAGAGCACCTCGCGGGTGAACTTCGAGGCGCTCTTGTCATAGCGGTAGGCGCAGATAATGAGCTCTTCCTTACCTCCGGGGTCTTTGCCGTTGTGGGCGTAGCGGCGCTTGCCCGTCACCACCTCCATCACGCCGTCGGAGTCAAGGTCTGCGAGGGTGAGCCCGTGGGCTTGGGACCACGACTCGTCCACCGCCTGCCGGGACCACGTGCGTGCTCCCTCTTCATCGCGTCTTTGCTTGAGCCAGTAGAGACCGTAGTCGTGACCCATCCCCCAGAAGACATCGGTGAGCCCGTCGCCGTCGAAGTCGTGG
>JAKVCE010000075.1:5270-8610 GCA_022447405.1 Planctomycetota bacterium
GCGATGATCGAGATGCCAGCTGAGCCCATGCTCCACTCCGGGCGGTGAGTCCACTCACCAGTGAGCGGATCTTCGGGGGCCTCGAACCAGCCGTCTGGAGCGAGCACGTCGGCGCGGCCGTCGCCGTTCACGTCGCCGACTCCGATCCCGTGGCCGCCGCGTTCGTTGGAGATGACGTGCGGTTTGAGCGTGCCCTCATGGAGCCTGAACCAGACGGTGCGGCCCATGACGTTCGGGACGAAGTCCAAGGCGCCGTCTCCGTCCACGTCAGAGGCGAAGGCGGTCTCCATGTTGCCGGGGCGGTCGATCTCGTGGGTCTTCCACAATCCCCCCTCCGGTCCGGGGTTCTCGCGCCAGAAGACGGCGCGGTCGTGCCAGCTGCAGGAGACGACGTCCAAGCGGCCGTCCCCGTTCACGTCGAGGGGGACATCTGCGAAGTCGACCCTGTAGCCGCCCTCGGCGCGGATGGGGCTCACCTCATGCCGCTCCCAGGTGGGCGCCTCGTACCAGGTGTCGCCGCTCACGATGTCGAGGTCTCCGTCGGAGTCGAGGTCAGCGACGCCACAGGCCTCAAAGTCGGACTCTGCGTTGATTATGACGGTCTCGTAGGGGGTCAGCGGGGCCGCTGGGTCCTGCCCGGGGAGGAGGAGGAGGAGGAGGGCTGTGATCATGGGCAGACAAGGATAGTCGCTCTCCCCGGTTTCGGCCCAGGCCTTCACTTCTTACCCTCTCCTTCAATGAATACTCAAGCAACAGACCTCCTCGTCAGCGGAGGGAAGATCGTGGAGGCGGACGGGGTCCGTGAAGAAGATGTCCTCCTGAGCGGCGGTTTGGTCGCGGCACGAGGGCCAGGCCTCGAAGCGCCGGAAGGGTGCGAGGTGATCGACGCCAGCGGGAAGCTCGTCTTTCCGGGGCTCGTTGACTCTCAAGTGCACTTCCGAGAGCCGGGCTTCCCTCACAAGGAAGACATCGCCTCAGGTGCGCTCGCGGCGATCGCGGGGGGCGTGACCGCGTTCTGCGAGATGCCCAACACGACGCCTTCGACGACAGACCCGGCGGCGTTAGAGGACAAGCTCGCGAGGGCGCGCGGGCGGGCGGCGGCGGATCACGCCTTCTTCCTCGGCGCGACAGAGGAGAACGCTGACAAGCTCGGTGACTGGGAGAACGCCGTGGGCTGCGCGGGTATCAAGGTGTTCATGGGCTCCTCTACGGGGAGCCTGCTCGTCCCTGACGATGCGACCCTCGAGCGGGTCCTGCGCAGCGGCTCGCGGAGGGTCGCGGTGCACTCGGAGGACGACCCCATGCTCAAGGAGGCCTACGCGAACATAGGGGACGGGATCAGCGTGGTGGATCACCCGACGGTGCGCAGCGTCGAGTGCGCCGTGCGCTCCACGACGCGGCTCCTCGACCTCGTCGAGAAGACGGATCGCAAGGTGCACCTCTTGCACGTCTCCACCGCTGAGGAGGTGGAGATCCTGCGAGAGCGCGACCTAGGAGAGCTGGTGACTGCAGAGGTCACCCCCAATCACCTCTTCTTGACGGCGCCGCACTGCTATGAGGAGTACGGCTCGTATGCACAGATGAACCCGCCCGTGCGAGACGCTCGTCATCAAGAGGTCATCCGCGGGGGACTCGCGGACGGCACGATCACTTGCATCGGCTCAGACCACGCGCCGCACACAGCGGAAGAGAAGGCCAAGCCTTATCCGCACTGCCCCTCTGGGATCCCTGGAGTTCAGACGATCCTGCCGCTCTTGATGACAGCTGTCAGAGACGGCTGGCTTCGAGCGGAGGACGTGTCCCGCGTCGCCTCCAAGGCGGCCTGCGACATCTATGGCATCGAAGGGAAGGGCTCCTTGAGCGTGGGCAGCGACGCCGACGTCACGATCTTCGACCCGGATGAGCGCGGACCGCTAAAGCTGGAGTGGCTGAGGAGCCGCGTGGCTTGGAGCCCCTTCGTTGGTATGGAGCTCGCTGGGTGGCCGACCCTCACGATCCTGCGTGGGCGCGTCGCCTACAAGGACCACGAGCTCGTCGGTGAGCCCTCAGGTCAGCCCCTGCGCTACCGCGCTAGCTGAGGCTCAGCCTGGATAGACCGGATCCCCGTGAGGGGATCCGGAGCGGTGGGGAAACGTCCTCTCCAGCTGGAGGGGCAGGGAGAGAACGCATCTCAAGCCGACTAGGAGTCTAGCATTAATTGCGACTTCCTACGAAAAAAACTCCGCATGAGGCTCTCGGAGCCCACACAGCGTGGCTCAGGGGAGGTGGCAAGCCGAGCTGCGGCCATCGCTTGTCACGAGGCTCGGGCACTCCCGCACGCAGCGGTCTTCGGGGACCTCGCTCGCGTGGGCGCAGCGCGGGTGGAAGGTGCAGCCTGTGGGCGGGTCCAGTGGAGAGGGGACGTCGCCTGTGAGGACGATGCGCTCGCGCGAGCGCTCGATGTGCGGGTTGGGGTGCGGGACGGCTGAGAGCAGCGCCTTGGTGTAAGGGTGCTGTGGTGACTCGAAGAGCTCGTCGCGCGGCGCCTGCTCCACGACGCGGCCGAGGTACATCACGCAGACCTCGTCGCAGAGGTGACGCACGACCGCGAGGTCGTGGGCGATGAAGAGGTAGGCCAGGTTGAAGCGTTCCTGCAGCTCGCCAAGGAGGTTCACGATCTGGGCTTGGATCGAGACGTCGAGGGCGCTCACGGGCTCATCAAGGAGTAAGAGCTCGGGCTCCAGGGCGAGGGCGCGGGCGATCCCGATGCGCTGGCGTTGGCCACCGGAGAACTCGTGCGGGTAGCGATCAATGTGTCGCGGGTTCAACCCCACCGCGTCGAGGAGCGCCATCGCGCGCAGCTTGCGCTCCTTCGGTTTGGCTAGCCGATGGATCGTGAGGGGCTCGGTGAGGATTGAGGAGACCGTCTGCCGTGGGTCCAGGGAGGCGTAGGGGTCCTGGAAGATCATCTGGATGCGACGCCTGTAGGGGAGCCACTCGGAGCGCGAGAGGCTCGTGAGCTCGACCCCGTCGAGCTGCACTGAACCTGTGGTCGCGGGGTGCAGCCCGATGATGGCGCGGGCGGTGGTGGACTTCCCGCAGCCAGACTCACCGACAAGGCCGAGGGTCTGCCCGCGCTCGAGGTCGAAGGAGACTCCGTCGACGGCGCGCAGGAGCTTGCGATTGTCGGAGAGCATGCCCTGCTTCCCGACAGGGAAGTGCTTGGCGAGGTCTCTCACTCGGAGCAGCGGCGTGCTCATCCAGCACCTCCTTCTTGGGCTAGCTGCTCAGCCTCAAGGCAGGCAGAGAGGCGCCCGGGCGCGGGCTCGATAGTCGCGGGGACACCCTCGCTGCAGGCGTC
>JAKVCE010000076.1 GCA_022447405.1 Planctomycetota bacterium
CGCTGGCTCCGCACCCCATCGCCTCCAATTCCCATGAAATCTCACTCCAGCATCTCCCGCCTCTCGCTCTTCGCCCTCTGCCTCAGCGCGCTCTTCGCGTGCGGGCAAGCGCCTCCGCATGACCATGATCATGATCACGAGGGACATGAGGATGAGAGCCATGAAGACCATGAGGGACACGACGAAGACGTAGAGGTCGGTCAGGCGGCCGTCGAAGGCTCTGATGCATCGAGCGCTGCCCCTGCTGAGGAGCTCTCCGAGCGAGACCGCTTCCAAGCTGATCTCCGGGCCAAGATGGCGGCGCGGATGCAGCAGCAGAAGGACCGCAAGGAGAACCCGCCCGAGGAGCTCCGTGACGCCGAGGGTCACCTCGTGGACAAGTTCGGGAACCACCTCAACCCCGAGGACGAGCACGACCACAGCGGCAAGAAGAAGCCGCTCGAGCTCACGAACAAGCCCCTGCCCACCACAAACGAGGGCGCGCGCCTTACCTTTGACATCGGCACGGAGAAGCACGACTTCGGCAAGCTCCTCCAGGGGATGGTCGCCGAGCACGAGTTCACCCTCCACTCCTCCGGGACCGAGGACCTCATCATCCGTCAGGTCAAGCCGACCTGTGGCTGCACCGTCGCGCAGGTCTACTACGAGGGAGCGCAAGGAGAGCGCCTGGCCTACACCTACGGCAACCCCATCCCCGCTGGTACGACCGTTTGGGTCCCCGCGAAGCTGCACACCAAGGGCAAGCGAGGCCACCAGAACACACGCATCAACATCACCTCCACGGACCCCCGCGGTCAGACTCAGCTCGGGCTTGAGGCGGACATCGACCCCTTCTTCGTGGTCATGCCCTCCTACCTGAACTTCGGTCAGATCCGTAAGGGAGAGGAGAAGACGCTCGAGCTGCAGATCTCCACCGTGAAGAGCGAGGCGCTCTTGATGACTGTCGAGCCGAACAGCATCCCCGCCGGGGTGACGGTCGACCTCCAGGCCACGGGCGCGCTGGACCCGGAGGGGCGCTCGCCCTCCTGGAAGCTCAAGGCCACCGCTGGCCCGGAGCTCGTCGAGGGGAACCTCGCCCGCACCCTCATGGTGCTGAGCGACAAAGTGATCGAGGGCGGCAAGCCCAACCCGGACGGCAGCCCGGCGGTGTTCCAGGTCTCCGTCACGCTCTCCGCGCGGGTGGTCGGCCCCTTCTCCTTCAACCCGCCGTACATGTCGATGGGCCTCGTGCGCCCCGGACAGGTGCTCTCGCGCTCCGTCCGCTTGACCTGCCATGACGCGGACTTCAGCCTCGCTGAGAACCTGCCCACGGTCTCTATCAAGGGCATCGCGCCCGCGAACCAGCCCTATCCGGACTGGATCCACGCTGAACGCTTCACCCCGCGGGTCACCGCGGTCCCCGGAGAGAACTCCGTGGACATCGAGTTGACCTGTCAGGGCATGCCTGAGTCCCTCTCAGGCTCCTTCCGAGGCACCCTCCTCATCGGGCTCACGCACGATGAAAAGGACGAGGTCGTCATCCCCATCACCGGCGTCTGCCGAGGCGGGGTCGTCCCCGTCAACAAGGCCGCTGGCGGCTGAGAGAGGCCCTCACAGGTCAGGATCCTGGGTCTCAGGGCGTAGCCTCGTCGGCTCGCCGGGGTAGGAAATGTGGAGGCAGGGGGAGCGGTCCTATACGCTCCCGCTAGAGGACGACGCGATTCGTCCCCGCTCTCCACTCCATCTCGCCCACGAACGCCCTTGAGCCCCACCCTCGGTGACCTCCTCCTCCAGTCCGGTGCCCTCCGGGAAGAGGACCTGAACCAAGCCCTCGGTCAGCAGCGTCACCAGGGAATCACCCTGGCCCAGGCCCTGATCCAGGGCGGCTTCGTGGAAGAGAAGGTCGTCATGCGCGCCCTGGCCAAGGAGTCAGGGATGCCCTTCGTCGACCTCGACAAGGGGAGCATCAAGGAAGACGTGCTCGAGCTCTTGCCGAGCGAGTTCGCTCTCGAGCAGGGGGTCGTTCCCGTCATGCAGAAGGGAGGCAAGCTGGTCGTCGCGATCGACGATCCGGTCAAGCGCCTCCTCGTGGACCAGCTCACCTTCGTCGTGGACTGTGAGATCACCTGCGCACTCGCGACGCCGAGCGCCCTCGCGAAGGCGGTGCGGCTGCACTTCGGTGAGGCCTCGGAGGACGCAGTCGCGTCGAGCATGGGCGCCGACGCAGAGGATGAGGGGGAGGGCCCGATCGTCCGCCTCGTGACGCGCATGTTCGCCGACGCGCTAGAGCTCCGAGCGAGCGACATCCACGTGGAGCCCGGACACGGCCGCGTGCGCATCCGCTATCGGATCGATGGCGTGCTGCGTGACGTCGCCGAGCACCCGGAGCACCTCGCCACCCCGCTGCTCTCGCGCCTCAAGATCATGGCCGCGATGGACATCGCGGAGAAGCGCAAGCCGCAGGACGGTCGCATCGGCTTGGAGATCTCTGGCCGCGCGGTCGACGTCCGCGCCTCGGTCTTGCCGTCTAGTCACGGTGAGTCCATGGTCCTGCGCTTGCTCGACAAGGGCGCGAGCCTGCTCGGTCTGCGGGAGCTCGGCTTCGACGACGAGTCGCACGCTTGGTTCCGCAAGATCATCCAGCGGCCGCACGGCATCTGCCTCGTCACGGGCCCCACGGGCTCTGGCAAGACCACGACCCTCTACGCCGCCTTGAGCGAGCTCAACCGCGCCGACGTGAAGATCATCACGGCGGAGGACCCGGTGGAGTACCACATCCACGGCATCAACCAGGTGCAGGTCAACCAGCGCGTCGGGATGACCTTCTCGAGGATCCTGAAGGCGATGCTGCGCTGCGCTCCGAACGTCATCCTCGTGGGTGAGATCCGGGATCTGGAGACGGCTGAGATCGCGATCCAGGCTGCCCTCACAGGGCACCTCGTCTTCTCTACCGTCCACACGAACAACGCGCCGAGCGCGATCACCCGACTGCAGGACCTGGGCGTCGCGCCCTTCCTTGTCTCTGCGTCGATCCAGTCGATCATCGCTCAGCGCCTGGTGCGCAGGCTCTGCAAGGAGTGCTCGGAGGAGTACGCGCCCGAGCCCGAAGAGGTCGCGTCTCTCGGCTTGGACCCCTCGCAGGTGGAGGGGCGCAGCTTCCGGAGGCCCCGCGGATGCCCCACATGCGAGGGCGTCGGGTATCGGGGGAGGGTGGCGATCTTCGAGACCCTCGAGATGGACCCGGAGCTGCGTGAGATGACCTTCAGGCAGGAGAGCCTTGAGCTGATCACCGAGAGGGCAGACAGCTCAGGGAAGCTCCAGTCGCTCGTCGTGGACGGCGCGCGGAAGGTCCTGCAAGGGGTCACGAGTGTCAGCGAGGTCATGCGCGTGACGCGCACTGGCGTCGAGGAGCCGATCTGATGAGGAGAAAATCACTGTGCTGAGCGCCAAAGAGCTGATGGGACTGACGATCGAGCGGGACGCGAGCGACCTGCACCTGAACCCGGGCCGCGCGCCCGTGGGGCGGCTCGACGGGAAGCTCGTTGCCCTCGTGGACGAGGTGCTCGATGAGGCTGGGGCTGAGGCCCTCGCCAAGGAGCTCTGCAACGAGGAACAGTGGGAGGAGCTCAACAGCGTGGGCTCGACGGACTTCGGCATCGCCCACGGCGACGGCAACCGCTTCCGGGCGAGCGTGTTCCGCCAGCGCGGTCGCTACTCAGCGGTCTTGCGCCTCATCCCCTCGGAGCTCCTGAGCTTCGAGCAGATCGGCGTGCCCGAGGCCGTGCAGGAGCTCCTGAGCTCACCGCGCGGGCTGATCCTTGTCACGGGCCCTACGGGCTCTGGCAAGACGACGACCCTCGCCACCCTGATCGACTGGATCAACGAGAACTCCGAGCGCCACATCGTCACCATCGAGGACCCGATCGAGTACTACCACTCGCACAAGCAGGGCCTCGTCACGCAGCGCGAGGTGGGCAGCGACGTGCCGGACTTCCCCGAGGCGATGCGTCGGGTCCTGAGGCAGGACCCGGACGTGATCCTCCTCGGTGAGATGCGTGACCTCGAGACGATCTCAGCCGCCATCACCGCCGCGGAGACCGGGCACCTCGTGTTCGGCACCCTCCACACCACGGGCAGCGCCCGCACGGTGAACAGGATCATCGACGCCTTCCCGGCGAACCAGCAGGAGCAGATCCGCGCCCAGCTCTCGGTCTCGTTGATCGCCGTGGTGAGTCAGGTGCTCCTGCCGAAGAAGAGCGGCTCGGGTCGCGTCGCCGCCTTTGAGGTCATGCTGATGACTCCGGCGGTGGGCAACCTCGTGCGCAAGAACGAGACCAACAAGATCCAGTCCACGATCCAGACCTCCCGTCGTATGGGGATGGTCACCCTCGACGACTACCTGCTCGAGCTCGTCCGCGAGGGGACGATCTCCCCCAAGGTGGCGCTCGACGCCGCGCAAGACAGGGCTGATATGGAGGCGCGCCTTTGAGCGACGACGCGAGCACAGGTCGCCGGCTCCTCGGCCAGATCCTCAAGGCCCGCAAGGTCTTGGGGGAGGGTCAGGTGCAGGAGGCGCTCGACACCCAGCGCGAGCAGGGCGGCCTCTTCGGCCAGTGCCTCATCGCCCTTGGGCACGCGACGAGCGCTGACGTGGCCATGGCGCTCGCCGAGCAGTCTGGACTGGAGACCGTGGACCTTGAGACGACAGAGCCCACCCCGGAGGCGCTCGAGAAGGTCGACGGCTCCACGGCTCACACCTTCGGAGTGCTGCCCCTGCGCTTGGAGGGCGACACCCTTGTGCTCGCGATCGGAGATCCGTTGAACACCGCCGTGCTTGAGGACCTCTCCTTCTCGACCGGGATGCCGGTGCGCGGCGTGGTGGGGGACGCGGCGAAGCTCGCCGAGTGGGTGGAGGAGCTCTACGGCGCCGAGGAGAGCCTCGCAGATGTCATCGCCGACGCCGCGGCCTCGGTCACGGACCACGACGCGGAGGCGGCGGCAGCCAGCCAGCCTGTCGTCCGGCTCCTGAACTCCATCTTGCAGCGGGCGATCCGCGACCGCGCGAGCGACGTGCACTTCGAGACCTTCGAGGGGGCCTTCAGGATCCGCTACCGCGTGGACGGCGCCCTCTACGAGGTCGAGTCGCCGCCGCCGCACCTCGCGCTCCCGCTCGTGAGCCGGGTCAAGGTCATGAGCAACCTCGACATCACCGAGGTGCGCGTGCCCCAGGACGGTCGGATCGAGCTCTCCATCGACGGCCGGCCGGTGGACCTGCGCGTCGCGACCCTCCCGTCCATCTCAGGTGAGGGCTGCGTGCTGCGGATCTTGGACCGCTCAGCCGTCAACCTCGACCTGCGCGCGCTGGGCCTGCAGCAGCGTGAAGAGCAGGTCTTGAAGGAGCTCGTCGAGCTCCCGCACGGGATCGTGCTCATCACAGGGCCGACGGGTTCGGGCAAGACCACGACCCTCTACGCGATGCTCCAGGAGGCGAACTCGCCCGACCTCAAGATCATCACGACGGAGGACCCGGTCGAGTACGAGATCGAGGGCATCGTCCAGGTCCCTGTGAATCATGAGATCGGCGTCACCTACGCTGCGGTGCTGCGCACGATCCTCCGCCAAGACCCTGACAAGATCCTCGTCGGCGAGATCCGCGATGAGGAGACGGCCTCCGTGGCGGTGGAGGCCAGCCTCACGGGCCACACGGTCTTCTCCACGATCCACACCAACGACGCGCCGAGCACGATCACGCGCCTCGTCGACATGGGCATCCAGCCCTTCCTCATCTCCGCGACCTTGGAGGCGGTGGTGGCGCAGCGCCTGGTGCGGCGCATCTGCCCCAGCTGCAGGGAGGCGTACCAGCCGGACGAAGACCTCCTGCGCGAGCTCGGCCCCGACGGGGCTCAGTTCGAAGGCGCGACGCTCTACTACGGCAAGGGCTGTGAGGAGTGCCACCACACCGGGTATCGCGGGCGCATGGGCATCTTCGAGGTCCTGCGCGTCGACGCGGGCATCAAGCGCTCGATCCTGGGCGGGAGCTCCTCCAATGAGCTCAGGGACGCGGCGAGGAACTCTGGCATGCGCTCTCTGCGCGAGTCGGGCCTGGGCGCGGTCCTCGAAGGGGTCACGACGATCGAGGAGGTCCTCCGGGAGACGATCGTCTGAGGCGCGCACGGGCCGCGGCCTCTGATAGGCTGCAGGGCTCTCAAGCGCTCCGAGGCTTAGAGATTCACGATGGCGAAGAAGATCAAGAGGACGGCCGCGGCGCCCGAGCGAGGCGCGAGCGGCGGCAAGAGCGGCGGGCAGGCGCGCGAGAAGCGCAAGCGCGGTCGCGTCGCGCCCCAGATCGTCAACGACTTCACGATCCAGCTCGCGACCCTCTCGGAGGCGGGCATTCCGGTGGTGAAGGCCCTGAGCATCCTCGAGGGTCAGACGAGGCCCGGCCCCTTCAAGTACGTGCTGCAGGACATCGTCGACGACGTCTCTGGCGGCACGCCGCTCTCGGAGGCCATGGCCAAGCACGACCCGGTCTTCGACAGCCTCTACTCCAGCATGGTCCGCGCTGGCGAGGCGGGCGGAATCCTCGACACCGTCCTGACGCGGCTCGCGACCTTCCGCGAGAAGGCGGCCGCGATCAAAGCGACCGTGCGCGGGGCGATGATCTATCCGATGGTCATCTTGACCGTCGCGGTCGGCGTGATCGCAGCGGTCATCACCTGGGTCATCCCAAAGTTCCGCGAGATCTTCGACTCCTTCGGCGTCGACCTGCCGGGCTCTACTCAGACCCTGCTCTCTATCTCCGACGCCTGCGTCAACTACTGGTACCTCGTCTTCGGGCTGCCCATCGTCTTCGTCCTCTTGCACCTCACGGCGTTACGCCGCGGCGGCGCCTACCGCTTCAAGATCCACGGCCTGCTCTTGAAGATCCCCGGCCTCGGTCCGGTCCTCTCACACTCCATCGTCGCGGGCTTCGCGAGGACCTTCGGCACCCTCATCCAAGCGGGCGTGCCGCACCTCGACGGGCTCGCGATCGTCCGAGACACCACGGCGAACGACGTCCTCGCCGACGCGATCGAGGACATCCGGCGCGTCGTCCGAGAGGGCGACGGGCTCGCGAGGCCCATGGGAGAGACCGGCCTCTTCGACGACCTCGTGGTGAACATGGTCGACGTGGGCGAGGAGACCGGCGAGCTTGACCGGATGCTCCTCAAGGTCGCGGACGCCTACGAGGTGCAGGTAGACCGCACCATTGACTCATTCTTCAAGCTCCTCGAGCCTGCGCTCCTCATCATGATCGCTGGTGTCGTAGGATTTATCGTGGTGGCCTTGTTCATGCCCCTCATGGAGATCATGAGCCAGCTGGGCAGCGCATAGGCGACCGACCGAACATGAATCCACGAATCCAGAGCGCCCCTCCACCGCCAGCGACCCCGCGAAGGAGACCTCGATGAGGCTCTCGCTGGGTCTACGTGTCCTCCTGTTGGTCACGCTCGTGAACGCCGGGGTCTTCGGGGCGGGCTTGACCTTCCTCGCCGGGGGCATCGCGTCTGAGCGCGAGGAGCAGTCAGGGCGCTTCGGAGAGCTCTTGCTCTACACCTTGCAGGCGACGATCAACCCGGAGGGTGAGCTCAAGGTGGCCTCCATCTTGAAGTGGCCTTGGTGGGGCGAGTTCTCCGACGCGATCCTGGTCGACAGGCAGCTCGGACGCGGGGGCTCTGAGGAGCTCGTGGCGCGCGGGGTGCACCTCAACCCCGTTGGTGCGGCGCACCGCAGCGCGAGCTTCGACCACGCGAGCGTCATGGGCTCCATCGCGACCTCGATGGAGACCGAGGCGAGAGTCAGTGCGGCCGAGGGCGTGGCGATCCCGATCTATGACCCGAGCGGCTCGGTGTGGGGTGGCTGTTGGTTCCAGCTCCCAGCAGGGGCGAGCACAGGCGAGCTGGCGAAGGGGCTCCTGCCGTGGTTCTTGGGGAGCACGCTCCTCCTGACCCTCGTGACCTTCTGGGTCTTGCGGCGCAACGTGCTCCAGCCTGTGGAGGACCTGGCAGCGGCCTCCGCGCGGCTCTCTGGGGGCGAGCTCGAGGTTCGCCTCGACACGCCTCCCCACGCGGACGAGATCGGAGACCTCGTGCGAGGCTTCAATGAGATGGCCGGGGAGGTCGCTCGGGCGCGCGCGCACCTCGAAGACGTCGCCGCGGATGAGCGCAGGAAGGCGCGCACGGCGGAGGAGGCGGCGATGACCCAGCGACGCTTAGCGGCGATGGGCGAGCTCGCCGCAGGCATCGCACACGAGATCAACAACCCCCTCGGCGGGATGCGCAACGCGGTCGAGGCCCTCGAGCGCGGTGAGCTTCAGCCAGAGCGCAGGGAGCGCTACTTGGAGCTCGTGGACGGGGGCCTCTCTCGGATCCAAGGCATCGTCGGGAAGCTCCTGCGCTTCACGCCGCGCACAGAGCTCGCGGAAGAAATCTTCCCCTTCGCGGACGCGGCGCGGGAACACTCCGCCGACACGGAGAGCAGCAAGGGCGGCGGCGATCTGCAGTTCATGACCCAGGCACAGCTCGAGGAGCGCTACGGCCCACAGGT
>JAKVCE010000077.1 GCA_022447405.1 Planctomycetota bacterium
CCACAGGGACGTCCGCTGACCCCTCGCGCAGCTCTTGAACGAGCGCTGCGGCAGCCTCGACGTGCTCCTCTCCCGGCAGGAGCCCGAACTTGATCGCGTCGACACCTCCCTTGAGGGCGAGATCCGCCTCCCCCCTCCACTGCTTCGGCGACCTCGCGCCGAGCTCAACGAGGCCACCCTCGCCCTGCAGCGTCTCTGCGGTCACGACGACCGCCGCGTCCGCGCTAGCCCATCGGGCTGCCTCCAAGTCTGCATCAACACCAGCCCCACCGCTTGAGTCCCGCCCAGCGATGACGAGGAGCTGCACAGACTCAGATGAGGTCGCGCTCTTCCGGTCCGTCTTCTCCATGCTCGTCTTTCCCGATCACGGCGAGCGCGAGGACGTTGAGTCGCTCCTCGATCTCCTCCACCGCCCCCTCTCGAGCCGCCTCCACGGGGATGCGCCCGCCAGCGATGTGCCCGTGTCCACCGAAGGTCCCCTCCCCTCCCATGACTCGCTGCAGCAAGGGGTAGGCGTTCCCGAAGGCCTGATCTGTGCGCAGCGAGATCACATACTCCCCCTCCTCCTCGACGAAGCCGCCGACAACGACCCAGCTCGCGCCGCGCATGCGCAAGAAGAAGTCCGCCATCTCAGCGACGAACTCGGGGTGGCTCACCTCACCGAGCAGGCAGAGCACCAGGGGGCCATGCTGACAGGCGAGGTCGAGAGCGCGATGAAGCTCTGCGTAGTACTTGCGCGGCAGCGGCGGGTTGTGGATCGATGGCAAGACCTCGCGGTGCGCTCTCCTGAACGTCTCGTAGTAAGCCTCCTCATCGAGGGTAGAGACGTTCCTCGAGAGGTCCTTCGTGTCGTAGCGCACCCCACAGAACAAGGCGGTCGCGACGACAGGCTCTAGCTCCAAGCCGCTCTCCCGGATGTAGTCCCAGACGATCGAGGAGGTCGCGCCGACTCCAAGCCGGACGTCGTGGTGCGGGACTTCGTCCGGTCCCGCGCCACCCTCTGGGGTCACGTGATGATCCAGGACGCCCAAGAGCGGGAGCTCCTCTGGGAGGACCGTGTGGCCGAAGCCAGGCTGCGTGTCGACGAGGAGGCTCCCGAAGTACTCCTGGGGCCGGATCTCATCGTACTCACCAAACTCCAAGTCCAAGGCGCGGACGAGGGCGAGGTTCTCGGCCCTGTGGATGCGACCGACCGTGACGATGTCCGCTTGGATCCCGAGCGAACGATCGAGGAGGAAGCGCATCCCCTCTAGCGCTCCGATGGCGTCTGGGTCCGGGCCGCGGTGGGTCAGGACGAGCAGACGCTCACCGCTCGCACCCTCTGCGGCGGTCCTGAGGACCTCGTGCAGGTGAGCGAGAGCAGAGCCTAAGAACTCTGGCTCTCCCGAGCCGGTGTGTGGATCTTGCTGCGACATGGGCTTGCCGTAGACGCATCCTATGGCCTGGGGCCCATCCGGCGAAGGCGCGGGGCCGCTTCTCGCGCCTGAGCCCCGCGAGGAGGCCAGAGGGCCCCCTAGCGGCCGCCTCCCTCAGATGCCGAGGCTCTCGAGCGTCTGGACGGCTGCGAGGATCTCTGCCCTGGGGTGCCGTGAGTTCACCTCAAGCACCCGCTCAGCCTCTTTCGGGATGTACTCGGCGAGCAGCTTGAAGTCGACCTCTCCCTTCCCGACGGGCATCTCGCAGAGCACCCCGTCCGAGTCGTGGATGTGCGTGCCCACCATGCTCGAGCCGAAGGTGTCTAGCCAGTCCCCCTGAGACGGGAGCCCGGCGCGCTCACGCATGAAGATGCGGCCCGTGTCGTGCCAGTAGCGGAGCCCCTGACCCCCGAGGTCTTCGAGCATCCACCCGATGGTCTCGTGCCCGAAGAGGTCGTTGTAGTGCATCCCTGCCTCAACGGCGATCGTGACGCCGGGGAACTCGCTGATGAGCTTGTGGATACCACGGCAGAAATGATCGATCTGGCTCTGGCTCGCGCGGGCGACCCTCGCGACGTGGGTTTGGACGTCTTTCACGACGTCCTCTTCCGGCCCCTCTTCGACGAGCCTCGCGTGAAGCTCACCCGCTGCCCGACTGAGCTTTTCGTTCTCTAGCTGGCAGCCGCGCAGGATCACGACCGGGCACTCGTACTGAGCGGCGATCCGAATGTGCCTGCGGCATGAGAGCAGAGCCTGCGCGCGCTCGTCGCGGTCGAGGCTGCCGAGGCGGGTGCCCGTCATGGCGGAGGAGCGAGAGTCGAGGCAACCGACCACCATGGAGCGCACCTCGATCCCGGTCTCACGCCTTGAGTCGTGGAAGCCGTTCAGCGGCACAGGTTCCTGGGCGAGGCCGAGCTCCATCCGACGAAAGCCCATCGCGACGGTCGCGAAGGCTTGATCTTCGATCGTCTGCAGGCGGTCGCCATAGCACGACGTCGAGAGCGAGTATTCGTTGGGTATTCCGGGTTGGGTCAAGGCTTGTACTCTGGATTGTGCGGAGCGCCCTGCCTCGGTCCACCGTGTCGAATGGGTTCAGCCGGCGATGCAGACTGAAGCGAACGGTGTACATAGGGGGACTCCGAAGGCGGGGAAGTCTATCCCCTCCCAGATGGCCCTGCTTACGCCTTTTAAAAGGACTTTGCTTTTTGTGTGCTTCCCCCGTCAATCGCCCTTTTCAGGGTCATAGAGGGGGGTCCGTCGAGCCCCATCCCTCAGAGAGGGCGGATGACGATGTTCCGGTACCAGACGGGGTTGCCGTGATCCTGCAAGGCGATGTGACCGCGCTTGTTCATGCCGAAACCAGGCCACTGCTTGAACTTGGAGGCGGCCACGCGAGCGTTCCAGTCCTCGCTCCAGAGCTCATAGCTGCACTGTTGAACACCGTTCAACCAGTACTCGACGTGCGGGCCGTCCACGATCATGCGCACCTCGTTCCACTCGCCCACGGGGCGCGTGTTGTCCTCAGTGGGACCGTGCAGCGCATAGTCAGCGCCGGCAGAGTGCATGAGGTCACCGCCCGCGACGGAGTTGTCCAAGACCTGCATCTCGGGGCCGGTGAAGTAGGTCGGTCCATCTCCCTCGGAGACGCGGTACATGACGCCGCTGTTCCCCTTGGGCGAGATCTTCCACTCCATGGTGAGGTCGAAGCTCTCGTACTGCTCGCGAGTGATCAGGTCACCTGCGCCTCCGCCCGTGAGGTAGATCGTGTCCTCGTCCTCGTTGACCCACTGCTCGGGGACCGAGTCCTTCTTGTAGCCCCTCCAGTTGTCGAGGGAGCTGATGTTGTTGGCGGTGCCCATCTGGCAAGAGGTGATGAGCAGGGGGAGCAGGAGGAGGGCGCGGTGCATGGTGTTCTCCGAAAGGGACTTGTGAGCCGACTATCTTTCCGGGGCTCAACTCTGACGTCAAGGAGGCCACGCCCCATAGCCCCACTTTGACCTCAAGCGCTCACAAAGAAAGGCTGAGGCCCCCACCGGAGAGCGTGGGAGACCTCAGCCATTGCCTGGAGGACGGGCTACTGAGCCGCAGACCCAAAGCTGTAGTCAATGCGCTCGTACTGAGTCTCTAACACATCACAAACCAGGCCATCTCCCTCGAGATAGCTGAGGTCACCCGTGAGAAGTGGGATCTCATTCCATGTGTTGCCGCTCGCTTTCTGATCGGACCACATGTCATTGCTCACATGAAACCCGACCCTGTTATCAACGATCACATTGTTCCCTAGATCGTCCGTAGTCCCGAGGTCGAACCCGTTGACACGCTCCAAGAAGATGCCTCTGTTGTTGTGCGAGATCTCACAGCCTCTGACGCGGTTGTTGGTCAGCATCTCATGACCAAAGATGCCTATGTTCCCATCCGTCATCTTGCAGCCTTCGATCAGAGTGGACTCTCCGTGCAGCGCGAAGGCTCCTACCCCAGTGTGGCGGAAGGAGGAGTTGAGGAGCTGGTGCTTCTCCCCCTGAAGCAGCACCCCGAAAGAGAGCACCTCTTGAGATTCCACGACCAGGGGCTCACCAACGAACTCAAACCCATTGATGGTGACCTCCGCTCCGAGGGCGACCAGGGCGAAGGGGATGGGCTGGCCGAGGAGGTCATAGAGTTCGCTGCCAGAGATCCGAGTCGACGGTCCTTGCCCCGGCGAGAGGTCGGCCCCGCCGCGGTTCGCGGGGTCGCCGTGCAGCGTGACCGGGTAGTCGATCGTGAGCGGGAAGAGCTCGCCGTTCTGCTGATCGTAGGTCCCGGGGTTCACCTTGACCGTGCTGTACGGCCGCGCCATCTGTAATGCACGTGTGATCGTCTTGAGCGGGGCCCCCAGGGTGCCCACATTCGCGTCATGGCCTTCGAAGGCATCTACATATAGATACGGCGTAACCTCAATGCTCACCTGGGTGAGACCGCCGACCTCTTGGCCATCGACCAAGACCACATAGTAGAAGTCGTCGTTGACCGGAAAGGGCTCAGCCGCGGTCGCCCACGATCCCAGATCTCGCATCGTGGGCGAGTAAAAGACCCGGTCACCCGAGTGCTCCGACCCATCTAACAAACGAGAGTCGTAAATAGAGTCACCGACGATCCGGATGCGCACATCCTGACCCTCGGAGAGATCTCCGTCGTTTTGGGTCAAATCCAGATACTGCGGATAGGCCCTCACAGAGAGGAGGTCATCGTGGCTCGGCGGACTCGGCGGACCGTCGACACCCGAGGCGCCTTGATCACCGGCTTCGTCCGGAGGGATGGTCGCTAGAGCTGTGTCGCATGAAGGGAGCAGCAGCGAGAGGAGAGCGGTCAGGTTCAATGTGATGTGTTGCTTTGACATGGGGGGGTCCTTTGCCCTTCTGGGCGTTTGTCTTCACGGCTCCCAGCACCCGAGGCCAAAGGACCGGACGCCTTTTTCCCCCAAAAAAAAGAGGCCCTGACGTGCGATAAGCGCCGATTCGGGATCAAACCGATGTCGGGCATGAACTCTGCCCACCCGCCCCATGCAGCACGAACGCCCCCTCCACGACACACTGGGTTGATCTGAACTAGCGCTCCATTCACCCTGGCTCTTCCTGTTTGAAAAATCCTGAACCGCCTCCCACCAGGTAACCCCATGGAATTCAAAGAAGCCTTCAATCCGATCCGCTCTCTCAAGTCGACCTTCAAGACCATGGGGCTAGCCCCCGGCGCGCTCTGGGGCGGTGGGATCTTCCTGATGATCTTGGAGCTCCTCTCTGGACTTGGACTCGCTGGCTTCAACTGGGCCCTTCAGACCGACACCCTGAGCGGGATCAACCCCTACCACTGGGAACAGACCATACCTGGCCCCCTCGGTACCGAGCTGAAGGAGTGGTTCCTGGAGTCCAGCGCGATCGCGTACGTCGGCGGCGCTCTCATCGCCCTCTCCTTCCTCATGGCCTCGGCGCGTGTTTTTCCAGGGGTGCTGCACAAGCTGCGCGATGTGCACCAGAGCGGCAGCTCTGAAGGGGACAGCGTCTTCGCGGATCGAGGGCTCTTCGGCCTGGTCTTAAAGCTGAAGCTCCTCTTGCTCCTGCTCGGCCTCCTCTTAAGCCTCCCCATCTTCTTCAGCGAGTATGTGGAAGCTCGGATCAACAGCGACGGGAACCCTGACCTCTCCCTGGACGGGCTCCTCATCAGCAGCGGCATCACCCTCGCGTGGCTCGTCCCGTACTGCTATGTCATCTTCGGCATCTCATTCGTGCTGCAGAGCACCATCTACGAGGGCCTGCAACCAGGGGACGCCCTCAAGCGCTCTTGGGCGCTGATGCGTGGAAACCGGTGGCGGTACTTCGTCTTCTTCCTCTTCCAGATGCTCATCACCCTCTGCGGCTATCTGATGTGCTGCGTCGGCGTCTTCGCGACCGGTGCGCTAGGCCTCATGATGCAATCTGAGGCCTTCTTGCAGCTCACCTCACAAGAGGGCTCCCCTGAGCCAAGCTGAGGGAGAGGGGCAGCTCATGAACGCCCAGCAGCGAGCGCTGGGACATGGTTCACGAGCTCACTCCACTCGGCCTCATCCAGGCCTGCAGAGATCAGCTGAGCGAGCATGGGCAACACCTCTGGAGGGACGCCGACCGCCATGTTCTGTCCCACAGCGACGCGGTCTGCCGCGTCAATGTGCCTGAACCACCAGGGCAGCATCTCCTGCATGAACTCCGGCGCGCAGTGCTCCATGATCTGGCCGTCGAGGGCCCAGATCTCCGCCGCCTCGAAGTGCTCCATCATGGCCGGCATGACGAGCTCCTCCTCCTCGGCGAGGTGAGCCAGCAAGAGCTCTTGGAGCGCTCTCAGGCGCTCCTCGAGGCCCTCACCGGAGCTGTCCGCGAAGAGAGAGTCGACGAGGGCCTCGATCTCCTGGTGCGGGTCCGTAGTCATCTGGGTGGAGCCTGGCGCGCGCTCCTCGAGCGCAGGGAAGAAGAGGACCTCTTCTAGCTCTGTGTGCTTCGCGAGGATGCGCGCGAAGCGCGGGAAGTCGCTCTCGAAAAGCTCCCGACCGCCCTCGATGATCCGCGCCAGGTCCCGGCGCAGGGCGCGATGGACGTAGACGAAGTTGTCTGCGACGGCGGCGTACTTCTCCGGGTCGTACATGGGCTCCCCCCGCGATGACTCTGGCGACGCCTAGAGGCTGGCCATCAGGCCTGGCTTGTCCCAGTAAGAGCGGACGTTCTGGATCAGGCCCTCTGGGCTGATCTCGAAGACGCTCACGCCGTCGAACTTGACCTCGGACTCCTTCCTGCGGAGCTTGGCCTCGCCCTTCCACCTCACGGCGGCCTCGTTGCCTGAGACGAAGATGTCGTCCTCGGTGAGAGACATCTTGTCGAAGATCTTCGAGAGGACTCGGAAGTAGTTCGTCGACTTGTCGCGGACGCGCATCGGGGGCGTCCCCACAGGGTCCCAACTCAAGGCGTCCTCGGTGAAGAGGTCGAGGAGCTCGTCCACCTCCATCAGGCGCAGGGAGGAGAAGTACTGCCCGACCACATCGGCGATCTCTTCGTTGCTCAAGCGCTTCGGCGCCTCGGACTTCGGGCCCTCAGGGGGCGCCTCGCCGAGGTACTCGTCCCGCAAGCGGGCGATCTCCGCGTCGTCTGCCGGAGGCGCGACGTGCGAGGGGGCGTAATCCGCGACGTACTCACGGATGTGCTCCGGGAGCTCCTCGTAGGAGTCGATGCGCGCGGCTGTGGTCTGCATGAAGCCGTCGCCCATCCCAGCGAAGGCGGGAAGGGTCCCGTAGCGGTTCATGGTCATGACGTCAGGTGAGGTCGAGCCGTTGTAGGCCTCGTTGAACCACACCTTGCCGATGGGCGTCTCGACCTCTCCGTAGAGGGTCCAGTAGAAGAGCGTCGTGTCGCCAGAGCGATGCGCGAAGACCTTGTCGTTGCTCACCTTCGCGAGGCCGTAGTGGCCGTTCTGGTGCGGACCGCTCAAGCCTTCGGTGTGGATCACCAGGCGGCGGTCCTTCCGCTCGAAGCGCGCGATGATGTAGGGGTACTCGCGGATGATGTGCTTGCCGTCCTCGTCCTGGAGGATCTCACCCGTCTCCGGGTCGCGGTAGAGCACGAGGGTCTTGCAGACAGCCTCGGCCTCGTCGCCCTCCATCCTCACGAGGCGGTTGCTCACCAGCGCCTCGACGTCCGCGATGATCTCCCCGCCGGGCTGGCGATAGAGCTTGCCGACGCTGTGGTAGTAGATCGGCTCTCCGTCGCCCACGTCGAAGGAGATGAACTCCTTGAAGGTCTCGGCGTCGAAGCCGTGGTCTGCGTCCGTCGCGGCGGTCTCGCCGCCCAAGGTCACGATGTCCATGGTCATGCTCTCCTATTGAGGCGCCTAGGCGCGCAGGCGGCTGTTGAAGTCGATCGGGAGGAAGCTCGCGAGGGTGCGAAGCCAGCTGCCCTCGAGCTCTTCGAAGAGGCGCTGGTTGAGCGCGAAGACCCGCTTCGCCTCTTCGGTCACCTCCATAGCGCGGACGTCGCTGAGCGGGAGCTCATCGAGACGCCTACGGTACTCGTTCTTGAAGGCCTTGCCGTCCTCGACCTCGTCGAAGTCGAAGAAGCGCAGGCCGTCGCGGCCCTCCAGGTCGAGGGAGCGGCGCGCGATCTTCGAGACCGCCTGGCCGCCGGAGAGGTCTCCCAGGTAGCGCGTGTAGCTGTGCGCGACGAGGAGGCCGGGGTCGTTGTCGCCCAGCCAGTGGATGCGCTCCACGTACTCTTCGCGGGCGGGCGTGCTCCGGATCTGGCTCTCCCAGTCCTCGCCATAGAGGAAGCGGAGGTCGTCCTCGAGCACCTCAGTTCGCTTGAGCTCGGGGAAGTAGACGCGGGAGACCAGCGGGTGGTCCTTGTGCCGCTCAAGCTCGGCCTCCATGGCGGAGTAGACGAGGTACATGCCAGCTTGCATGTTCCCGAAGCTCTCGAGGTCCATCACGCCGCGCAGGATGCCCTTCACGAAGTTGGTGGACTCGACGATGCGGTGCGCCTCGGCGGTCTCAGCCTT
>JAKVCE010000078.1:0-1638 GCA_022447405.1 Planctomycetota bacterium
CCCCGCATTGGTCGCGGTCTCCCCCTCTAGCGGTGACCGGAACACCCTCTCGGCGAACGCCCCAGACGGCCTGGGAGCGGGCGCAGGCTCTGGCCCAGAGTTCGGATCCCCCGCTGGCCTCATCTATCAACACTCGGAGCGCCGCTTCCTCCTCGTCGACTCCAGCGAGCGCGCCCTCTACTCGATCGATCGAGAGACCGGAGACCGCAGCATCCTCATCGACAACGAGTCCTCTGCGGACGGCACCGCCTTGGGCGTGCCCTCGAAGCTCCTGTTGAATTCAAACGGCGGCACCGCGTGGATCCTCGACCCCGCCACAAAGAAGGTGTTCGAGGTCGACATGGCTGCAAACACCTTCTCCTTGCTGACCAACAACAGCTCTGGATACAGCACAGACGGGCACAAGTGGGGCACCCCTCGCGACTTTGCCCGCATCCCTGGCTCGGGGCTCTTTGTCTCGGACTACAGCGGCTGCGCCCTCTTCTCTGTCGACACCTCCAGCGGCGCGCGCGAGCGCGTCCTCGACTACTCCGCTGGCGCGGGTCCCTCGTGGTCCGAGCCGACCTCCATTGAGGTCGACGAGGCGACAGGGGCTCTGCTGCTCTCTTGCGCTAACGATGACGCGATCTACTCGGTCTCTCTGCTCGACGGCGCGCGAGAGCTCGCCACCGGCGAAGGGGTCGGCGCTGGACCGAGCCTGGATGAGCCGCAGGCCGTCGCCGCCCTAGACGCACACACCCTGGTCGTCATCGACGCTGGCGTGGGCCAGCCTCGAGTGCTCTCTGTGCACCGCGCAAGCGGGGACCGGACCCTGGTCTCGGGGCACGGCGCCGGCGGCGGCGTCTCCTTCAACGAGGCCAGCGACCTCGCGGTAGACGCCGGTACGGACTCCGCCTACGTGCTCGATGGCCCGGACGAGACGATCACTCGCGTCAGCCTCTCGAACGGCGGCCGCTTCCGGGTCGCTGGCGGCGGCGTCGGCGTCGGCCCTCTGCTCTCCTCGCCCACCTCGATCGCGTGGGACGCCGTCGGCTCGCGGGTCATCGTGCTGCAGGAGCAAGAGGTGCTCGCGGTGGATCCGATCTCGCTCAGCCGTGAGGTCCTCTGCAACTTGAGCGAGGCTGGCATCCTCGTCCACCCTGCGAGTCAGATCAGCTGCCCGCAGGGCGAGGCGCGCGCGCTCATCTCCCTGCCGGACCCCCTCTCCCTCATCGAGGTCTCCCTCGCGACCGGCGCGGCCTCCACCTTGATCGACATGGCGAGCTCATCCGGGCCCCCCCTCGTAGACATCCTGGACGTCGCCACCTCGGCGACCCGGCAGACCGCCTACCTCCTCTCGAGCGACTCGGGCGCGCTCTTTGCGATGGACGCTCAGGGTGGCGGACACCTCCTCTTCTCGCGAGACTGAGCCCCATGCATCCGCTCCTGTCAAAGGCGCTCTCGGAGAGCGCCGGAACGTTCAGCCTGGTCTTCTTCGGAGGAGGCGCTGCGGCGACCCTCGCCGCGACAGGCTCCCCTGACGCTCACGTCGTAACCGCGCTCTGCTTCGGCGTCGTCGTGACCTTGATGATCTTGATCTTCGGGGACCACTCCGGCGCGCACCTCAACCCCGCCGTCACCTCTGGCTTCATCCTCGCG
>JAKVCE010000078.1:1648-8419 GCA_022447405.1 Planctomycetota bacterium
GCAGCGCATGACCTTGCGCGCAGGCGCCGCGTACATCGCGGGCCAGCTCGTTGGAGCGCTGATCGCAGGCTACACCCTCGCCCGCGTCCTCTCCTTCTTCGAGGGAGCGCCTGAGGGCGCGCTGGAGGCCGCCGTCACGAGGCCGGCTGTGCCGCAGTCCGTCGCCTTCGGCTTAGAGGCGCTCCTCACCTGCGTCCTGATGTTTGTGATCCTGCGCGTCGCTACCGGCTCCAAGGAGCGCGGCGCGCACGCGGCCTTCGCGATCGGCGCCACGGTCTTCCTCTGCGCCGCCGCCTTCGGGCCGTTAACGGGGGCGTCCATGAACCCTGCGCGCTCGATCGGTCCCGCCATCGCGCTCTGGCTCCGCGACGACCTCTGGATCTACGTGACCGCGCCTGTGGTCGGCGCCTTAGCCGCCGTGCCCCTCTGCAAGGTCCTCGCCCTCGGGGCTGAGGAGCCCTGCTGCGGGCCGCTCGAAGAAGAGCCCGCAGAGGAGTAGTCGGTTCGCCCGCTGCCGGGTGGGGCCGCGGTCGTTACCATGCTGGGCACGGAGACCCTGCATATGAGCGAGAGCGCCCCCTCAAGAGACGAGCTGATCTACGACTGGAACACCGAGGACGCGTCCCCTGGGCCCGCCGAGAAGATCCAGTTCGATGACGAGACCTTGCGTGATGGGCTGCAGAGCCCGTCGGCGGTAGACCCCTCCCTTGAGGACAAGGTCCGACTCGTTCACCTGATGGACGAGCTCGGCATCGACACCGCGGACGTCGGCCTGCCCGGCGCGAGCGCGAAGGCCCGCGAGCACATCACCACCCTCGTGAAGGAGATGGCCTCGCTCAACATCACCGCGAACGTGGCCTGCCGAACAGTCCTCACGGACATCGCCCCGGTGGCAGAGGTAGTCCAAGAGACTGGGCAGCCCGTCGAGGTGTGCGCCTTCATCGGCTCCTCGCCCATCCGGCAATACGCAGAGAACTGGGACTTCAACGAGATGCTGCGCCTCTCCAAGGAGGCGATCGAGTTCTGCGTCAAGGAGGGGCTCCCGGCGATGTTCGTCACCGAGGACACGACGCGCGCCCACCCGGACCAGGTCCGCGCGCTCTACACCACGGCCATCGAGGCTGGCGCGAAGCGCGTGTGCGTCTGCGACACCTGCGGACACTCGACCCCAGCGGGAACCCGAGCGGTCGTCTCCTTCGTGCGCGAGCTCGTCGACGAGCTCGGCGTGGACGTCGGCGTCGACTGGCACGGCCACCGCGACCGCGGGCTCGGGCTCATCAACACCCTCGTCGCCATGGACGCCGGCGCGACGCGCCTGCACGCGACGGCGCTCGGGGTCGGCGAGCGGACAGGCAACACCGAGATGGACCTCCTCCTCGTGAACCTCCGGCTCCTCGGGGTGATCGACAACGACCTCTCGCGGCTCGGGGAGTATTGCCGCTTGGCGGCCGAGGCCATCGACATCCCGCTGCCTCACAACTACCCCGTCTTCGGCGAAGACGCCTTCGAGACGGCTACAGGCGTCCACGCCTCTGCGGTCATCAAGTCCCTCGCCAAGGGCGACACTTGGCTCGCTAACCGCGTCTACTCCGGGGTCCCCGCCGACCTCTTCGGGCTCGAGCAGTCCATCCAAGTCGGGCCGATGAGCGGGCGCTCAAACGTCTCTTGGGTGCTCCAGAAGCACGGCGTCGAGGTCACAGACGACGCCGTCGCGCGCGTGATCTCCAAGGCCAAGGAGAGCCCGCGCCTCTTGACCGAGGACGAGGTCCTCGCCGCAGCAGCGGGGAGCTGAGGCCCTCTAGGGCCGGCCTACTCCGGGAGGTGCGCGCTGGCCGGCGGCGCGTAGGACCGCAGGGTCGCCTTGACGACGCTGAGGGTCTCGTAGTCGACGCCGTCTCGCGTCTCGAAGCCGCCTTCGATCGCGCGGCTCTCTTCCATGAAGCCCTCGACCTCGTAGTAGTAGTCGCGGAAGGGCCCCGTGCGCTCGCCGAGCACCTCGGCGTCGTAGCCGTTCTCGTCGAGGCGCCGGAGGGTCTTCTTGAGGTCCGCCATCGACGACTGGACGAAGGCGAGGACGCCGCCGGGCTTGAGGCGCTTGTGCGCGTCCAAGATGAGCGAGTCGATGTAGTAGCGGCGGTTCTGCTTACCGCTCATGCAGAAGGGGGGGTTGGTCACGACGACGTCGAACTCCCCCTCGGTCGAGAGCCAGTCCGCCACCCGACACTCCACCGGAGCCCCGGGGACGTTTCGCTCCACGTTCACGCGAGTGGTGTCTGCGAAGGCTCGCGAGATCTCTGTCGCGACGATGTGCTCCGCGCCTTGTCTCGCGAAGAGGATCGTGTGGTTCCCGGTCCCTGCCCCGAGCTCGAGGACCGTCTTCCCCTGGACGATGTTGTGTTCCGCGAGGACCTCAGCGAGGCACTGCCCGTGCGGGGTCGGCTTCCAGTCCCCCTCCTCCATAGAGAGGTCCATGTCGAGCAGCTCTTCGGTCGTGTAGGTGGCAGCGTCGGGGGTCATGTCTCGTCCTTTTGGGCTCCGTCGAAGGAGGTGAGGTTATGAGGCTTGCTCGCTCTCGTCCACCGCGGGCGCTCAGCGGCCCGCGTCTGGGGCTGGGACCTCGTTGATCGTGAAGAGGACCTCGCCTTTCAGCCCTCCCCCCAGGTCATACGTGAGGGCTAGCTGATGGACGATCCGCACGTCTTCGAGGGCGACGCGCACCCGCGCGCCGTCGGCGCTCGCGGACAAGACCTTGACGGGGTCTTCGCCTTTGCGGCCGGGCTCGACGAGGGAGTAGTGAGCCGATCCATAGCCGCGCGCCCACTCGTAGTTCCAGCGCTGGGCGTCGTAGCTCGCTGGGTCCTGTGCGCGCTCGGCGTCTACCGGCCCGCTGAACTCGAGCACAACCCCGTCGTGGACAACGCGCGCGCTCTTCAAGACGACCTCCTTCGACCCGGTCCAGCGGACCCGCTCTAGGCAGCCGTCTTTGCCGCCGCCTGGGCCTTGCCAGCCAGAGAGGCCGACAGCGTAGACCGCGCCGTCGTGCGGACCGATGCGGAGGCGCTGGATGCCTGCGTCGAACTGGAAGGGCAGCCTCCACGCCGCGCCCTGAGGCACCGCGCCGTCGACGATCTCGAGCCCGTACATCCAGCCCTTGCCGAAGCTCGTGTGGAGATAGCGACCAGAGAGCGGACCGAAGCGCTCGTCCTCGACCCAGAGCTGCCCTCCGCAAGAGGAGTCGAAGCGCTGGGGCATCCAGATCGCGGGCTGGTCGAAGTCGTCACGCGTCTTCTCTCCCGCGCCCCCGTTGTTGATCGAAGGGAACACGCCATAGAAGCCGCCGCGCTTGGTGAGGCTCACCTTCGAGGCGGGGATCCAGTTGCCCTGGTTGTCGCTGACGAGCGGGCGCCCATCCGGTGACATGCCCATCCCGTTCGGCGTGCGGAAGCCCGTGCAGTAAATGAAGGCCTCGCCCTCTGGGGTCACGCGCATCACCGCGCCGCCGAGGTCGGAGTCTGTGTACTGGCCTGACTTCACGAAGAAGAGGTCGCCGTTCGCGTCCTCTTGCAGGTCGAAGTTGAAGGCGTGGAAGGTCGTCGAGACGTCCGTGTCCGCGTAGAAGCTCTCGTAGAAGTCGGCCTCTCCGTCGTCGTTGAAGTCGTGCAATCGGGTCAGCCTGTCGCGACAGGTGACGATCACGTCCCCGTCCACGACGGCGAGCCCGAGGGGCTCGAACATCCCCGCGGCGAAGCGCTTCCACTGGACCTCTTCGAGGTCTGCGTCGAGGCCAGAGACGATCCAGACATCTCCGCCAAGGGTCGACACCGCGGCGCGACCGTCCTCGAAGAAGTCGACAGCGCTCGTCCTGACCCACGCGTTCCAGGGGTTCTCGAAAGGGACCTCGACGGTGTCGAGGGCGTAGGGCGCCTCTTCGCCGAGGCGGCCCTTGGTCGTCAGGACCTCTCCCCAGCGGAGCTCACCGCCGGAGGTCATCGCCGCAGGAGAGGCGGGCCGCTCGCGCTCTGCGAGGTTGGTCAAGAGGAGCCGTAAGCCGTCGAGCGTCCCCTTGTCCCGTCCGCCTGCGCGGAGGAGCCAATACTCTTGAGGCGACTCTGCTGCGGGGATCTTGAGGACGACGCGTCCAGCTCCGTCCACCTCTAGCGCGCCTCTCCCGATGGCAGCGCACGCCGCGAAGGGCCCCGGGTCTTCTCCTTCGCCGTCCCACCCGGCTACCGCGAGCGACCAGTTGAGCGCGCCCGCGGCCGCAGCGTCGAGGCCCGACGCGTCGCTCAGCGAGGCGCCGCTCCCCGGCGTCTCGGCCAAGCTCAGGATGAGCTCTGTCTCACCCGGCTCTACGTGCAGGCGATGCGCGATGACGGGGAAACCTGCGGAGCGGTCAACGCTCGGGTGCTCGAGCACGCCGCGCCCGTCGATCTCGTACGAGAGCACGATGTCCTCTCCGTAGAGATAGTGGCCGCGGTGGTGGAGCCACTTGCGCGGGAGCGGGCCGCGCGGCCAGCGCTCTCCGCGGTCAAAGTCGAGGCTCCCGTCGTGCCCCCACACCCAGCCCTCAAGGCCTGGGATCATCTCACCGGAGGGCGTCGCTCTCCCCTCGCCTCGCTGCTTGTGATGCTGGGTGTTCGAGAGATCGAGGAAGCCGCCTGTCCAAGCCCCGGAGGACTCTGCCATCTGCAGGTCGTAGGAGATCGTCGCGTCCTCGTCCAAGCGGACCGTGAGCGCGGCGCCCACCTCGCCGCCGAGCTGTGACGCGAGCGCTGGCCCGTAGTCGCGTGCGGCGCCCTCCGCGATGGGGGGCCGGCGCGTCATCCCCTTCGGGAGCGCGTTGAGCCAGGCGTCTTCGACCTCGTAGTACTGGCTGGGGTTCTCGTCCTTCAGGAACTCCTCGCGCAGGTAGTGGACGACGTCATAGCGCTGGTCCGGCCTCAGCCAGTCCTGCACCGGCATGTCCTTGTAGCCGTCGGTGAGCGTCCGCCACATGGCGTAGGGGTCGCTCCCGTTCTCCAGCGTCCCCACGGCGAAGGGTCGCGCGTTGGGGTTCGTGGTCTTCTTCCCGTCGAGCCCGTGGCAGTTCGCGCAGAGGCCCTCGTAGATCTCGCGGCCGCGCGCGGCGCTCCCCTCGTCGAGGGTCCTGATGAGGCCGGCGTGGTCTGTGGCCCCGAGCTCTTGGACAGAGATCTCGCTGAAGCGAGCGACGCCCCCCTGGGTGCGCATCCGTATGCGCCCCTCCTTGGGGGCTGGCTCGATGAGGGTCGGCTGATTCGCCCAGCTGAACACGGGGCGTTCGCCTGAGAACTCTAGAGTGGCGGCCCCCGTCTCGAGGGTGTGGACTTCCTCTTCATCTGCGGCGAAGTCGTAGAAGTCGACGACGCCGACCTCTCCCTCTAGGCGGAACGCGAAGTCGGTGTTTGCGGCGCCGATCTTGAGGCGGAAGTCGTCGCGGTCGGGGGCGCCGAAGTCCTCGGCGTCGGCGCAGTGCTCGCCGTCGACCCACATGTTCACGTCGCCGGCCTTGCTCGTGAGCGCGACGGTGTGCCACTCACCGTCATCGACGCGCACGTCTCCGATGACCGCGCCGACCCAGCCGATGTCGTAGACGAGCACCCCGTCGCGGACGAAGAGCGCCTTCGCGTCGGGGACCCAGGCCCCCTCCGGGGGGCACTTGGAGAGGATCGTGCCGCGGCCCTCGGTGCGGAAGGTCGCGACGACGGTGAAGTCCTTCCCCCAGTCGCAGGCGCGGCTCTGAGCCTCGTCCGCCATGGCGGTCCACAGCCCCTCTCTCTCGTGCGGACCCTGGTCGATGTCCTCTTCCTCTCCCGTGAGCCGAAGTCGGTCTTGCACGAGCCGATCGTTCAGCCAGACGGTGATGTGGGGCGCCTCCTCCTCATCCTTCCAGTAGGAGATGTCGAGGCTCTGCCGCTCACCTGCGCCGCGGGCTGCGTCCACGAGGGGGGCCGCGACGCCCTTGATGGCGCCCGCCTGCTCGTCCCCCGCTCCCCCTCTTGGCCCGACCACCACCTCCCAGCGCTCGTCGAGCACGATGGTCGTCGGCCCGCTGGCCTGGAACTCCAGGCTCAGGTGGTAGTTGGAGTGCTCATAGATGCTCGAGAGGTCCTCGAGGTCGTATGCCCAGCCGTTCGGCGCGTCACTTTGAGGTGCGGAGAGCGCGAGGGCGCACGCGAGGAGGAAGGGATGCATCACCCGCAGATTCTACGGGGAGACCCTGACCCCTAGTGGAGCTGGGTCACGGGAGTCTTGCGCTCCACCGGCTCAGGGGCCGGGGGCGTGAGCTCCGGGGGTCCGTTCGCGGCCACGCGGCTGTTGAGCCAGGCGCAGGAGAAGCACTTGTGGAACATCCCGCGCTGGCGGCTCTGGCACTTCCCCTTGGAGACCCTGTGCGCGAGGAGCGTCGGGCTCCCGTCCGCACGGGTCGGGCACTCGCGGAGGTCTTTGGGCTCGGGCAGAGGCATCGTCAAGGGCGGCCCGGGACTCGACCTCCCCGGCACCCCTTGCTCTTCGGCGGCGCTCATTAAAGGGTGTCCCACCGAGCCGTAGAGACTGCCCCGCGTTCCCACGAATAAGCTGGCTGCGTCTGGCGCTCTCTTTTTTTCTGGGATCTCGTCCGCGCCAGCGCCCAAGGCATCAGGGATTGGTGTGAATGAGCCCGCTCGCCTTCCCGTCTGGCAAGTTCGCATTCTTGGGCGTTTAATCAATGCCCCCGCGCGCGTTCCACTGCCCCAGCCTTTCTGAGAGGGA
>JAKVCE010000079.1:0-7063 GCA_022447405.1 Planctomycetota bacterium
AGGGGTCGGGACGCCCGTGATCCTCAGCTCTTGGTAGAGCTCGAGCTCGAGGATGGCGTTGGCGTTGTTGACCATCCGGTGGGAGTTGGCCTCCTCGTCGAAGCCGGAGTAATTCAGCGGGAACGGGACGGAGGTCGATTGAGCGACCGCGGGTGTCGCAGAGAGGAGCACGAGAGTGGCGGCTTGGATGGATCGGATCAGCATGGGGGGTCCGTTAACTAGGAGTGGTGAGCCGTGGTGGATTGGGCGTAAGCCCGCTCCGTAAAAGGTAGCAGAGAGGTCTGTATCCTTGGGACGTACGACGGCTCTGTAGTGTTCATTCGCACAGAAATTATGGCCCGAGAGGCCCTTATAGGCCTTTTAGGGGGTGGAGAGCGTCACGAGGCGCGTCCAGGTGACGCTCTCTGGAGAGAACGCGCCGCCGCGAATGTAGAGCGCGGGGGGGCTCTCAGGGGGTAGCGTCGCCGTCACCTCTCCGAGCCCAGCGGACGAGACGATCCCCTTTGTGAGGAGTCGCGCCTGCGCAGGGTCGAGCGCGGGGAACCAGTTCGGGCTCGAGAAGGACGTCTCGCCCAGCCCAGCGGCGATGGCCCAGCGATGGGCTGGGACGCTCGCGCCGCCGACGTGGAGCGCTGCCCCTGAGAGCGCGGTCCAGAGGATCGGTTGGGGGCAGTCTGCGAGTGAGCTGATGGGCTCATCCGCTGCGCCGCCGCCGAAGAGGTGGTAGCAGTCGTCTTCGCGTCCGCGCAGCTCGGTCTGCAGGAGCCCGGTCACCAGGCGCCTGTGGAGGCGGTGTTGCTCTGCGTGGGAGAGCGGGTTGATGGCGGAGGGGAAGTCGAGGGAGCCGTTGTGCCCTGCGCCCTCGATCACGGTGTACGTGCGTCTGCGCGTCGAGGTGGCTGCCTCGTAGAAGGGGACGGCGTTGTTCGCTGGCGGATTGACGATGTCGTTGGAGCCCGCGATCACGTAGAGCGCGCCGGTGAAGGTGGAGAGGGCGGGGAGGTCGTTCATCCTCGGCTCCATGGCGATGGAGGTCGCGAAGACGCCCTCCTCCCACTCCGGGATCATCATGTTCGCGACGCAGCCGTTGGAGTGTCCGATGACGGCCCACTCGCTGTCATCGAGGAGCCCTTCGAAGAAGGCCCCGGAGGTCCCGCTCTGCTCCTCCATCCAATAGAGCATGGCGTGGGTGTCGCGCGCTTGGCGCTCGATGAACTGGATGATGCCTGCCTCGGTCCCGACAGAGGCGACGACGAAGCCGTGGCTGGCGATGTGCTTGCAGAGCTCGCTGTAGAACTGCGGCGGCGCGAAGTATCCGTGCGAGAAGCCGACGAGCGGGTAGGGGCCATCAGCTACGCGCGGCGGCGTGTCTGTCCCCTCCACCTCTGCTGGGTAGTAGATCCGCGCGTACACGGTGTTGGCGGCAGCGAGCGGGTGGCTGAATTGCACGGGGCTGACCCCCGCCGGATAGGGGCCGGGATCTTCAGGGACCTGCGCCTTGGAGACTCCTGAGAAGAGGAGCGAGACGAGCGTTAGCTGGAGGAGCTTCAGCACATCTCGATGGTAGCAGCTTCCCCTGAGAGTTGGTCTCGAGGCCGCGCCGCGCCCTTTGGAGGATGCGCCGCTCATCCTCTGCGCCTCTGGGGGCTATCCTGCGCGGCGTGAAGTTACTCCTCCTCTCGGCCAGAGACCTCGCGCGCGCGCTCCCCATGAGCGACGCGATCGAGGCCGCGGCGCGCGCTTACCGCGCAGCGTCGAACGGCGAAGCCCGCGCCCCGCTCCGCACCGCCATCCCAGCGGGAGAAGACGGGACGACCTTGCTCATGGGAGCTGCTATCGGAGAGGAAGAGCTCGCGGCGAAGATCGTCTCCTTCTTCCCCTCCAACGCCCGAAAGGGCGCTCCGACGGTGAGCGGTCTCGTGATCGCGATGGACCCTGAGACGGGGGCTCCCAGAGCGCTCATGCCGGGTGGGGCCCTCACGGCCTTGCGCACCGGCGCTGCGAGCGGCATCGCGACGAGGGTCCTCTCGCAGGAGCGCGCGCGCGTCGGCGCGGTCCTCGGCGCTGGCGTGCAGGCGCGGACGCAAGCCCTCGCCATCGACGCAGCGCGCGAACTCGAAGAGGTTCGGGTGTGGGCGCGCAGACCTGAGGCGGGTGAGGCGCTCGTCGACGTCCTCGCAGGCGAGCTGAGCGCCAAGCCTGTGTTCGTCGAGCTCGCGCGTGACGCCGTAGCTGACGCGGAGGTCATTTGCACCGCGACCAGCGCCCAGGAGCCGCTGCTCACGAGAGAGATGTTGGCGCCAGGGGCGCACGTGAACGCGGTCGGGAGCTTCCGGCCTGAGATGAAGGAGTTCGACGCGGGGCTGATCAGCGCGGCGAGCGTCTTCGTCGACTCCGTGGAGGCTTGCTTGGAGGAGTCGGGGGAGCTCATCGCCGCGTTGAGCGACGGCGTGACGAGCGCGTCAGAGTGGACGGAGCTCGGAGACGTATTGGAGGGGCGCCACGCTGGCCGCACGAGCGACGAGGAGCTCACGCTGTTCAAGTCCGTCGGTCTCGCTCCCCAAGACGCCTGCGCCGCGTCCGCCGCGCTCGAGGCCGCGGAGGCCCAAGGCGTCGGGCAGGTGGTAGACCTCTCGTGACCGCGCGCATCACCACGATCGACGCTCACACCGCCGGCGAGCCGCTGCGGGTCATCACCAGGGGGCTGCCAGAGATCCCAGGTGAGACGATCCTCGAGCGGCGTCGCTGGGCGGAGGAGAACCTGGAGTCGCTGCGGCGGGCGCTCATGCTTGAGCCGCGAGGGCACGCAGACATGTACGGCTGCATCCTGATGCCGCCGGCGACCTCAGACGGAGACCTCGGGGTCCTGTTCCTGCACAACGAGGGCTACAGCACCATGTGCGGTCACGGGATCATCGGCCTCGTCAAGGTGGGGGTGGAGGAGGGCCTCTTCGAGCTCGACCCAGAGGATCCGCGCGTCCGGATCGACACGCCAGCTGGGCGCGTCACCGCGACAGCGCATTTGGAAGAAGAGCGCGTGGCGCGCGTCTCCTTCGAGAACGTCCCCTCCTTCCTCCTCCACAGGGACGTCGTCGTCGAGACGCCGACGCTCGGGGAGGTGCGCTTTGACATCGGATACGGGGGGGCCTTCTACGCATACGTGGACGCCAAATCGCTCGGGCTGGAGCTCACCCCGAGCTCCTTCGCTCGGATCGTGTCCATGGGCAAGGAGATCAAGCAGGCAGTTAGCGAGGCGGTCGAGCTCGTGCACCCTGCTGGTGAGGACGACTTGAACTTCCTCTATGGGACGATCTTCGTCGGTCCTGCTGAGGGCTCAGCGCACAGCAGGAACGTGTGCGTCTTCGCCGATGGGGAGGTGGATCGCTCCCCGACAGGCACCGGCGTCAGCGGTCGGGCGGCGGTCCATCACGCCCGCGGCGAGCTGGGGCTCGGGGAGCGCATCACCATCGAGAGCATCCTCGGGACGAGCTTTGATGTGGAGCTCATCGGGACACGGGAGGTGGGGGCGCTCGAGGGCGTCATCCCACGCGTCACGGGGAGCGCTCACATCACAGGCAGGCACGAGTTCGAGATCTCCCCCGAGGACCCCCTCGCGGCTGGCTTCCTCTTGCGCTGACCCTCTCCTGGGTGCGCCCGACAGCGCCCTCTGAGCGCTTTTCGAGGAGAGAGCGGATCAAAATGCAGGTTCGTGTATCTTCTATATTGGCCAAGGTTATTGCCCCAATATGAGACCGCCCTACCTGTCCCCACTGTGCGCCCTCACGCTCTTCGCTGGAGCGGCTGAGGCGCAGCTCCAGGCGCCCATCGCGCCTGCTGAGAACCCGATAACGGAGGAGAAGCGGATCCTCGGGAAGATCCTCTTCTGGGAGGAGCAGCTCTCCAGCGGCAACAACGTCGCTTGCGGCACCTGTCACCGGGCAGAGGTCGGCGGCGGCGACCCGCGGGGTGGCCAGCACCCTGGCTTCAACGGGATCTTCGGAGACCCTGACGACATCTTCGGCTCCGAGGGGGTGCGGTACTCAGGTCTCGCCAATGACTACCAGCCCGAGCCGACCTTCGGCCGAGAGCCGCAGGTGACCCAACGCACCTCTCCCTCGGTCTTCACGGCCGCATACCACCAAGAGCTCTATTGGGACGGCCGCGCCTCAACGACCTTCACCGTGCCCGACACGGGCGAGGTCGCCATCTCTGCTGGAGCCGCGCTCGAGTCACAGAGCCTGAGCCCGATCCTCTCTGCGGTCGAGATGGGGCATGAGGGCAGGACTTGGGCCGACGTCACGCAGAAGCTCGAGCGCGCCCGCCCGCTCGCGCTCGCGACTGACCTGCCTCCGGACATGACCGCCGCGGTCGCTGGAGGAGTGACCTACCCGGAGCTCTTCGCCGCCGCCTTCGGTGACGCTGGGGTCAACGCCAAGCGCATCGCCTTCGCCCTCGCGACCTATGAGCGCACTCTCAGCCCAGACCAGACGCCTTGGGATCTCTATGAGCAGGGGCAGACCAGCGCGCTCACTCCGAGCCAGGTCAACGGACTGAACCTGTTCTTGGGGGACGCGAAGTGTTCGCTATGTCACACCCCGCCGCTGTTCTCAGACGATGAGTTCCACAACCTCGGGAACCGGCCGTACTTCGAGGACATCGGTCGCAGGGCGGTCACCGGCTTCTTCTCGGACCGCGGCAGGTTCAAGACCCCGAGCTTGAGGAACGTCGGTCTGCGTTCGCGCTTCTTCCACAACGGCCAGAGCGGGGGACCCCTCATCGGACCGACCTTCGGCGGTGGCCCGCTCGGGAACGTCTTCCTCTTCTACTTCTTCGGTGGCGGTGACTTCGACGAGAACCTAGATCCAGACCTCGACTCCTTGAATGGTCCTGGTGGCCTCACCCAAGAGCAGCTCCTCGACGTGAGGGCCTTCATCGAAGACGGGCTCACGGACCCGAGGGTCGCCGCAGGTCAGTTCCCCTTCGACAGGCCCACCCTCTACTCGGAGCGCTTGGATGACGGGATCCTGCGCTTGGGTGGTGGGACCGCGGGCTCTGGCGGATTCGTCCCCGAGGTCATGATTGAGGTCCCACCTGTGGTGGGGAACAACGAGTTCCGGATCGGCGTCCACAGCGCCCTCGGGGGCGCGAAAGCCTTCCTCCGTCTGGCCGTCGTGGGCGCAGGGAGCGCACCCCCTTTCAGCCCCGCAGCGAGGTGGACGTCTCTCGGCGTGACCCTCGATGGCGTAGGCCAAGGCCAGGGCTACGGGACCTGGCGGGGCCCCTTGAGGAGCTCGCCTGGAATGATCGGCCGCGAGGTCGAGATGCAGTGGTTGATCTTGGACGCAGGCGCCTCAGGTGTCACTGCGACCTCCGAGATAGTGCGCGTGACGCTCTTCTAAGAGTGCGGGATCTGTCTCTCTCGCGAGGGAGATGAATAGATGCAACTTCGATAGGGGGTTTGTATTCACAGACACTCGAAGCTCGAATGACCCGTGGGAGAGCGCGCTCCCCACCGCCCCTGCTGCGCTGGCGCTCTGAGCCAGCTCCTGCAGGATGCGTCCGCGCTCTCCTCCACACACCTAAGTCCCCCGTGTCATCTAAGGAGGTCACCCTCCTAGGAGGAGACATGCCGCGAGCAGGCTTCCTGCTTCCCCTTCTCGCCTTCGCGGGTCCCCTCTGGGCCCAGCTCGGCGACCCCGACGTCCCCACTGAGAACCCCATCACCGAGGAGAAGCGAATCCTCGGCAAGCTGCTCTTCTGGGAGGAGCAGCTCTCGAGCGACAACACCATGGCGTGCGGGACCTGTCATCAGATCTTCGCGGCAGGCGCGGATGACCGCTTCGCTCGCCACTACGGTCGCGATGATGAGTTCTACACCTACGACGACTTCGTCGGCTCTAGGGGAGTACGGCCCTCTACGAACGAGGGGGAGTTCACCTTCAGCGGTGAGATCCTCACGGAGACGAGCCACCATGTGGTCCAGCGCAACTCGCTGTCTTTCTTCATGGCTCCGTACAACAAGGAGCTCATGTGGGACGGGAGAGTGGTGGAAGAGTTCACGGACCCGGAGACCGGCGATGTCTTGATCACCAGCATGGGGGCGCTCGAGGGACAGGCGCTCGAGCCCATCCTCTCCGAAGTCGAGATGGCTTACCCAGGCAGGACCTGGGATGACGTCAGGGAGAAGCTCGAGTCGATCCGCCCGATGGCGCTCGCGATCGACCTCCCGCCAGACATGGCCGCAGCCGTCGATGGCGGGACGACATACCCTGACCTGTTCGCTGCAGCCTTTGGTGACTCGGGGGTCACAGCGGTGAGGATCGCCTTCGCGATCGCCACCTACGAGCGCACCCTCATCCCTGACGAGACCCCGTGGGATCACTTCAAGAGCGGCGACACCTCTGCGTTGACGCCAGCGCAGGAGGATGGCTGGGACATCTTCAAGTCGGCGGGGAGGTGCAACTTCTGCCATGACCCTCCGACATTCACGGATGACAAGTTCCACAACATCGGTCTTCGACCCCCGCTGGATGACAAGGGCAGGTATCACGTCACTCAAGACCTGGATGACTTGGGGCGCTTCAAGACCCCGAGCCTCCGCAACGTGAGCCTCAAGCCGCGCATCTTTCACACGGGTCGACAGCCCGAGTTCCTGGGGCCGCACTTTGAGGACATCATCTACCACGGGAAGAGCCTCGTCGCGCGCGCGCTGACGGTGTATGTCCGCGGCGGGGGACCTCACCCGGGCAACTTGAGCGAGTTCATCATCCCGCTGAACCTGTCGGACACAGACATCGACAACCTCATCGACTTCGTGGAGAACGGCCTCGTAGACCCGAGGGCGCGAGACCTGGTCTTCCCCTTCGACAGCCCCACGCTCTTCAGCACTACGAAGGAGCGCGGGATCGAGTTCCTCTTGGATGGCGTCCCCGGGCGCAACGGTCAGCTCCCTCAGCTCATCGTCGAGGCCCCGCCGATCGTCGGTGGCGGGAAGTTCCGCCTCGGCGTCTACGGAGCGCGGCGGGGAAGCCTCGGCTGGGTCAACGTCGAACCTCTCTCAGGC
>JAKVCE010000079.1:7073-8365 GCA_022447405.1 Planctomycetota bacterium
GCACTGGCGACGATTCGCCCTGGGACCCTGACGACCCGATCTTTCATTCCACCTTGGCCACAGTGGACGGGAGCGCCACCTGGCAGGCTGAGCTCCCGCTGGACGAGGCGCTGATCGGAGAGGAGCTCGATGTCTGCTGGTGCTTCTTCGATGACTCGATCCCGAGTCGAATCTCCATGACCAGGACGGTCAGGCTCACCGTGCACTGAGCAGCGCGGCTCCCTCAGGGGGTCACGCTGTTGGGCTGACCTGGGGTCCCGCCCTGGACGAAGGACTCTGCCCACGACGCCGCGAGCGAGTTGTCGCTGGAGGCGTCGATGAGCTCGAGGGTCGTCCCGCCGCCGTCTGGCCCGGTCGGCCACGGCGCCTCGTCGTCGTACTCGACGAAGTCGTGGAGGCCTGTCGGGGCGTGGAGCTCGATCCGCTCACCAGCGCCTGAGAGGCCGAAGCCGAAGTCTCCGACGACGTTCGAGACAGTCGGAAACTCAGCGCTGAAGGCCGCGAGGTCTCTGCAGATGACGAGGTAGCCAGCGGCAGGGATCACGGTCCCGCTCGGGAGCGGGTAGCTGTTGTCCTCGTCCCGTAGCTCCCACCCGTCGAGCGCGCGAGGGGTCGCTGTGGGGTTGTAGAGCTCTACCCAGTCGCCAGGGTCAGAGCTTCGGGCGGGGTTGTACTGGAGCTCGTTCAGGACGACGTTCACGCCGCCGCTCACGGGGGTGAACTGAGCCGTGATGCTGTAGGCGCCCGTGGGGTCGATCTGGATCAAGGGGGACTGCGGTGCGCCGGAGTCGGACCAAGCGGAGAAGTCAAAGCCGCTGGCTGGGATGGCCTCGAGCTGGACGGGGACCCCGAGGAAGTAGGTGCCGGTGAAGGCGCCGTCCACCTCGGCGAGGTTCAGGCGGATCCGGCCGGCGCCAGGGGGGGAGACGTCGAGCGAGAGGTCGTACATGCCCGCGAGCTGGAACTGGAAGCGCACATGATCGCGGCAGAAGCCCGGGCGGTTTGTGATGAAGTCCCGGATGACGCCGAGCTGGGACTGCCAGAAGGTGAAGCTCCCGTTCCACAAGAGGTGATGGGGCGGGATGTCCAGGGTTAGCTTCGCCTCGACCTCGTCCACAACAGGGAGGAGCGTGCCGGGAGAGAGAGAGGTGTTCAGGAGGTCCGCGTAGCGCAGGATGGGCTCGCTGCCTCCGCCTCTGCGCAGCAGGGCCCTCAGGCGGGCGAGGAGCTCGTCTATGGCGAAAGGCTTAACCAGGTAGTCATCGGCTCCTGCGTCGAGGCCCGCGACGCGG
>JAKVCE010000008.1 GCA_022447405.1 Planctomycetota bacterium
TTCAGCGCGCGCACGCTCGCCATTTCGCTCTCCGCCTTCTGCGGAGGCTGGCTGAGCCAGTGGGTGGGCATCCGCGGGCTCTTCCTCGCCGGGGCCGTGCTCGTCCTCATCACCCTGCGCGGGCTCTCCCGTTCGCGCGCCTGAGCGCTACTCGGGGAAGACCCAGACAGCGCGCAGAGCTTCGACGACCTCGTGCTTGAGGACCTCTGGGCTGAGTCGGCTTGGCTGGAGGAGCCCGTTGTGCTCGTCGAAGCTGGGCTGCCCGGGCGCGCCGCACCAGAGCTCAGGCGCGGCGTTGGTCGTATCGTGGGTGTGCCAACGCCCTTCGCCGCCGGCAGCCTCCTCGAGCTCTTGCAGGTGCGCGCAGAGGGCTCCAAGGTCGGGGCGCTCGAGCTGTTCCCGGGTCACCATGTCGAACCATGAGGTCGTGTTGATGATGAAGCGGCAGCGCGTGCCCAGAGCGGTCGGCGCCAAGAGGAGCACGCGGTCAGCGTCGGTCTCTCGGTAGAGCGCGTGCCTGCCTGGCTCGAACTCCGCCTCGGGCTTGCCCGTCCAGATGCTGAGGTCGAAGTGGACGAGGTCGTCCCGCGTCGCAGCCTTAAGCGCTTCGACGTCACGGCCGAGGCGCTCGAGCGCTGACGCGTAGAGTTCCTCGTGCTCGGTGTAGCCGCCCTCCAGCCAGCCGGGGAGGCGCTCGAGGAGGTCCTCGATCACGAGCTGCCGCTCGGCCGCCTCGTCTTCGCACTCGGCGAGCCTGGCGGCGATGGGCGAGGTCTCTGGCTCCCGCCAGCGGCTGACCAAGTGGTCGATGCAGAAGGCCTGCTCAGAGGGGACTTGGAAGAAGTCTCCGGCCGCCGCGGCGTCGAGGAGCTCCGCCTCGCGACTCAGGGCCTCCTCTGGGTAGAGGACGGCGTAGGTGGCGCAGAGGCCGTCCGTGTCTGAGTGATTGTTGACCACGGCGACGCAACCCTCTGCGCGCCGCGCGCGCTCTTCTTCGTCCAGCCGTGCGAAGAGGAGGGCGCTGCCGGTGGAGAGGTCGTGGCGTAGGTCCTCGGGGGTCTCGTGCCCTGGCCAGTGCGAGAGGTTGAGCCCTGGCGCGCCGAAGTACCCGTCGACCGAGAGGACGGGCTCTGTGCCCGGCTCCTCTTGGAAGCGGTAGGGGAGCCTCATCCCTCCTCGCCCTCTCCCTTCTTGCGCTTGGCCTCCTCTCGCTCACGCTTCTTGCGCTCACGTTCGAGGCGCTTGATGAGGCGCTCCTTGTTGTTCACAGAGTCACGCTTGGCGGTCTCAGCGAGGGTGCGCTCAAAGTCACTGAGCGCGTCGGGGTCCTTCAGGAGCTCTGTCGATTCCGCGAGAGAGCGCTCGTAGAGCGAGATGGCGAGCTCGTGCTCGCGGTTGAGGTAGTAGTCGAGGATGACGGCCCGGTCGTTGAGGAGGTGGGGCTTGGTGTCGTCGAGGACGAAGGCCTGCTCATAGGCTTCGTTCGCGCGCTCGAACAGCGGGTTCGCGCGCGCCCAGTCTTCCTCTGTGGCCTTCCGGTTCGGGAAGTCGATCCGCCCGACCAAGGACTCGCCTGCGTCCCTGCAGAAGAGGCCGAGGTTGTCCCAGTACTCCCAGCTCTTGGGGGCAGAGGCGACGCGCACCTCGCAGACGTAGACCGCGTCGAAGAGCCGCTTCTCATCTGAGAGGCGCTTCAGCGCTCCGCTCAGGACGAATGAGTTGTGGGCGAAGTTCGCCTGCACCTGCGCCGCGAGCACCTCCATTCCGTAGCCGCTGAGCTCACGCAGGGCCTCGAGGAAGCCGTCGATGTCGGACTGGTGGAAGCGCGCCTCGGCGCGGTACCACCAGCTGTTGGTGTAGCCAGGAAAGAGCCCCAAGACGCGGGCGAAGGTCTCGTCACAGTCCGCGTACTCCTTCTCTTGGAACTGCGCGTAGCCCAGCCACCAGAGCGGAGTGGCTTGCGCCGCGTCACGGTCTCCGTAGCGTTTTTCAAACGAAGCGCAGCCCTCCTTCAGGCAGGTGATGAGGAGCGTGTTCCCGAGGGACTGTGAGATCTGTCCGAAGTTGAGCGCGGTGGGGTCCCAGGAGACGGCGACGGCGTACTCCGACGCGGCATCCTCTGGGGACTCCTTCCAGACGGCGAGGTCTCCGAGCTTGGAGGCTGCCTTCGCGCCCATGCTCGCGTGACCGGTGACATCGGCGTCGACGGCGCTGAGCGCGCCGCGGAACGCAGCCTGCGCTGCGTCGTGGTGTGCGTCGGCCTCTTTGGCCTTGGCCTCGTCCTCTCGCACAGCGATGTACTGCGAGAAGCAGACCTCGCCGAGGAGGTGGTGAGCGCGCGGGTTGGCCGCGTTGCGAGAGGCGGCCTCCTCTCCAGCGCTGCGCGCGTCGTCCAGCTGCTGCGTGTTCCACAGCGCCTCTGTGAGGGGGGTGTAGGCGTCCGCGTAGCGCTCGGGGTCCGACGCGACTGCGGTCGAGAGCACGCCCGCGGCGTCTCTGAACTGGAAGTCAACGAGCCCGCCGTCCCCGGCCGCGATCGCGTCGAGGGCCTGGCGGTGGAAGGCGATCCCGCGCAGGTACTCCGAGTCGCTCTTGGAGTGCTCGCCGCTGTCAGCGGCTTCAAGGACCTCGGTCACACCGCCAGTGCTCGCGCGCGCCCGGAGGGTCCAGAAGGTGCGCTCAGGAGAAGCCTCGAGCTTCTCGAGGAATCCTAGGGCCTCGTAGTCACGCCCAGCGCGGATGAGCTCGACCGCGCGGTCGAGGTCTTGCGCTGAGAGGGGGAGGGCTAAGAGGAGGGAGGGGAGGAGGTTCATGGTGTCAGCCTTCTTCTGTCTCACTTGGTTCTTCCGGAGCTTCGGAGCTCTCAGGGTCTGTCTCTGCTCCCGCGGCACGAGCGGCCTCGATGCGGGAGATGATCTCGTCTTTGGTGCGCAGGGACGTCGCGTCATCGACGCCCCAGCGGTACAGCGTGTTCACTTCCTCTGCCGTGATTGCTCTCGCGTCGAGGAGCTCACAGAGGGGCAGGAGGACCTGCTCGATGAGCTCCCTCCCCACAGGGTCGAAGTCTACGCACTGCTTGAACCACTCGCGGGCTGCGCCGGACTGGCCGCGCAGGGTGAGCTCGAGGTAGCCCAAGTTCTGGTAAGCGTCGCCCACGGAGGTGATGACGTCCGGGTCCTCCTCGAGCTCTCCAGCCGAGACTCTCTCTAAGCGAGCGCGGCCCACCTTGATGGCGTCGAGGTGGTAGTTGGTCGCTCGGTCCAGGTCGCGCTGGAGGTAGTACGTGAGGATCAAGCCCGTGTCATTCACCACCCTCGCGTCGCCGGGTTGGAGCATCGCCGCGATGGTGTAGGCGTCGGCGCTCGCGTTCATGTGACCGCGCGCGAGCGCGTAGAGGGCGCCCGCCTGCTCGGCGAGCGCGGGGTCGTCATTGGCTTCCATCGAAGCCCGCAACACGCGCTGCGCCTTCTGCTCGAGGGCGACGCCTGCGTCTCTGTTCAGGAAGCCCGCGTCATTCGCCCTGCGCCCGTCCCCCGGGGCGTAGCTGTGGAGATAGCTCGCGAGGGTGGCGGCCTCTAAGAGCGAGGCGAGCCGCTCCTCGGCGGACAGGGTGTCGTCCTCTTGGCGCTTGAAGTAGTGCCCCACGACGTAGTCGAGGTAGACGAGCCCTGAGGCCATGCGTCCCTCGATGCTCCACGCTAGGCCTCCTTCGAAGACCTGCTCCATGGAGAGGAAGGCGCGCTGGGCCTCTCTCACGTCGCCCGCTTTGAACATGGTGAGGCCAATGCCAGCGCGGCACATCACCTCGTAGCCGAGGCAGCTCTCAACGTAGGAGCTCTCGAGGCTGCGGCAGGCGCGGAAGGACCGCTCTGCGCTGGCGAAGGACTCTCGTGTGTCCTGGTCGGCGCCCGCGCCTTGGAGGGCGAGCTCGAAGGTGTCGACCCCGTGGTACCAGTGACCCAGGGCAGAGTCCGGGTGCTCCTTGAGGAAGTGAGCGTAGGCGCTCTTCACCTCCTCGAAGCCGCCGATTGAGCGAGAGAGCCGCGCGTGGTTTGAGTGCAGCCTGTCCTCAGCAGGGAGGAGGGAGAGCGCGTTGCGGAGGACATCGCGTGCCTCCGGGATCTGGCCCTCCCACTCGAGGAGGGAGGAGAGCTGGAGCCAGGCCCCGGGCTCTTCGGGGCGGGTGCCGATGCACTTCTCCAGCGCCGTCCTCGTCTCTCTCGCTGCAGCGGCCGCGGTCTCCGTCTCTTGAGCGTCGCGAGCGGCGCGGTAGAGGTCAAAGGCGGCCTCGGCGTGGACCATGGAGGGAAGGACCATCTGCGCGTCGAGCTTGAGCGCTCCCTCCTCGACCGCGCGCACACCTTCGCGCGCGAGGAGCACCGCGTCTTCGATGCGGCGTCGCTCGAAGCCGTCGTAGTAGAGGAGCCGGGAGGCGCGGCTCGCGCCGATCCAAGCGTCAGGTCTTGAGCCGCTCTTCGCCGCGAGGAGGAACTCGTTCAAGGCGTCCTCGAAGAGGAAGGGGTCGCCGTCCTCTGTGCCGATCGCGAGGGCGCATGCGCCGCGGAGCGCGCGCGCGTCAGCGTCTGCTGGGGCGAGGGTGATCACTTGATCCAAGACAGCGATCGAGTCGCGGACGTTCCCGCCAGCGAAGAGGGCGCGAGCCTCCTCGAGCCCTTGTGCCGCGAGCAGGAGGGCGGCGCGGCGGCGCGCGTCTTGGACGCTCTGTTGCGCGGGGGCCAACTCCATGAGCTGGTCCGCGCGGGCGAGGGCGAGCGCTAGCTCTCCACCATCGGCGAGGCTGTTGATCTGTATGAGCTCCTCACGCACGAGGGCCTCTTCCAGGAGGGCGTGCGCTGCGCGGACGTCACCTCGGTCAAGGGCCGCGCGGGCTCCTGCTACGGCGTCGCCCCCCTCGGAGGGGAGAGGGGTCGTCCCGGACGTCGGCGCGGCGCAAGCGGCGGCGAGGAGGAGGGAGGGGTAGAGAGATCGCGAGAGGCGGTGCATGGGGTGGAGAGCGGGGCGCTCCGTTGTTTTCCCGGTCAATGGAATGAGGAAAGACGAGCATTCTACCCGCCGAGAGAGGCGGGTAGCGCCTGTTCCGCGGAGGCCCTGTGTATGGGTAGGGAGCGAGGGTCGTGGAGTCACGGGGTCCCAAGGAGGCCTCGCGGGGTGATTTCTTGCATGCTTCGCCTTCCCCCGGCCCATTCCATGGGGAAGATTGGGCGGTCTCAGGCGTCTGGTACGGCTGAGCCCCCTCCAGCGCCCCATGCAGAGCACCCTCCTCAACTCCTCCAGTCGCCAGAAGGGCGTCTGGCTCCTTCTCTTTGCGGCTGCCCAGCTCCTCCAGAGCTGCGACAACCCCGCCTGCGTCTTCGGCCCCGCTGGCTGTCAGGACGGCGCCGGGGGCACCGGAGGCGGAGACGTTGGTTCCGAGCTCTTGGCTGATCCGCCTCAGGATGGAGAGCTCTTGAGTCCCGATCGCCAGAGACGCCGATCGTTCTGATCTTCAGCGAGTCCATGGCCCCGTCCGGGATCGAGAGCGCCTTCGAGCTGGTCCAGACCTCCATGGACCTGGGCATCCCTGACCTCCCTGGTGTGCCGCTCGTCGGGACCCTGGTCGGCGAGGGTCGGGTCGCCATCTTGACCCCAGTCATTCTCCTGAACGGCATGACCTATCGGGTGGAGCTCGCGGACGGCGCCAAGCTCCTCGACCGCACCGGACAAGCTCTCGACCTGGGCTTCACGGGCGCGGTAGGGACCTTCACTGTGGCGGAGACCCCGAGCACGACGCCGGAGCTCCTCACCATGTGGCCGCAAGACGGGTCGACTGATCAGAGCACCATGCCAGAGGTCCTCGCGATCTTTGATCGAGAGATGGACGTAGGGAGCGTCCTGAACCCTGGAGCTTTCAGCGTGACCGTCAACGGGAGCCCGCCGACCAACAATCCGAGCGTCACCGTCCTTACGGTGGCGCAGATCTTTGGGACAGTCCTGACTCTCCCGCAGGTCTTCACGTGGCGGAGCTTTGAGCCAGATGGCGAGCCTGCGCTCCTCGGTGAGAACTCCATCGTCGCCCTCGACCTCGCGGGGAGCATCGAGTCCGAGCAGGGAGAGTCCTATCCCGGCTCCTCGACCTCCTTCGGGACTGCCTCGGTGAACCCGCCGGCAGCCGTCGCGATCACCTCTACGCCGACGGACGCCTTCGGCGTGAGCCACATGAACGGGACCATCCCCATCGAGGTCACGGTGACCCTAGAGGACGCCGCATCCTCGGGGGACTTCCTCACGCTCTACATCTACGGAAACTCCGAGGATGCGGGCAGCCTCTCGCTCCTCTCTAGGGAGGTGGCCGTCGCGGGCGGGGCGGCCGAGGTGGTCTTGGGAGAGCCCCTCCTCGACATCGTGGATGATTCAGCGATCGCGCGCTTCGCTGACGGGAGCCTGTACATCGCGGCGAGCTTGCGGCGCGGGGACGTGCGCAGCCCGGTCCGCTTGCTGGACACGGACACGACGGAGGCCGGAGATCAGCCGGCCGTGCTGGACACCGTCGCCCCCACGCTGGTGGGGCTGGGGGCTGATGGCAGCCAGACTACCGAGTACGTCTCGACCACAGCGGGTGTCCGGGTGATCGGCCTCGCTGACGAGGAGCTCGCGGCCGTCGAAGTCTCGCTCATCCTCGACGGGGCGTTGAGCACCAACGGCGAGCTCGCGCCCGTCGCTGGCGCGAACGCCCAAGGGGGCTTCGTCGCCGCCCCCCTCGACCTCGGGATCGTGGACCCCCTCACGCTGCCTGGCGCGCTGACGGTCACGATCTATGACCGCGCGATGAACCCCGCGGTGCCCCTCGACCTCAGCTGGAGGCAGGTCGGCGCCTCTGGCCCCGGCGCTGCGCTGCCGGGCGGAGGAGACATCTCCGTGCGCGTCTTTGACGCGGGGACGGATCAGCCCGTGGAGGGAGCGATCGTCTTCTCCCACGCGGCCTCAGCCCTTGACGCCTTCCTGAGCGGCGGCGTCACCGACGCGGCGGGCGCGACCCTCGTCCCCTCGGCGGCCGCTGACGACACCGTGGTCACGGTGGACGCGGCTGGCTACGACCTCTTCACCTTCCACGGCGTCCCCACGACGCGACTCGACATCCCGCTCCAGCCGAGCACGCCCCGGCCTGGTCGGATCTTCTACACGGCCATCTCGGACGTCTCTGCCCTCGCTGACCCGACCGTGGCGGTGCGCGTCGCGGACGACAGGCTCATCGCTGGCCCGACCCATGACCCGCTCTCCTGCGCGGACAGCCCCTTCGGCGTCCTCTGCGGCTTCCCCAGCGCGGACATCACAGCGGGGCGCTTCGGCACACCGACCCTCCTCGCCACCGTGGACCAGGACCCGCTGGACTTCACGCCGGAGTCTTTCCTGAAGGTCGCGCAGCTCGACTTCCTCACGGACGCTGCTCAGCCGGACGGGAAGGTCAGCTTGAACTACGACATCACCGGCTTCCTCTCGGACGTCGGCGTCGACCCGGAGGAGCGGCCGCTCTGGGCGCCTGGAGCGATCCTCGACACCTCCCTGTTGGTCGCGCTGGACACCTCGAACCTCGTCAACGGTGAGCCGAGCGTCTTGATCGAGGGCGCAGTCTCCAGCCTGGGCACCACCGCCACGGTGGGCGCAGGGATCGCCGACGACCCCTTCGGGACTTCCATCTGGGCGCTACAGGGCGCCTTCGCAGGCGCCGCGGACGGAGTCTCGGATGACCCCGAGGACCAGCTCGGTCGCTGGGTCTCTGAGGGCCTGATCGAAGAGGACTTGTTCATGCGAGTGGACCTCGAGGACAACCTCGGGAACGCCACCGGCAGGCGAGTTCGATTCTCCGCCCTCAGCGGCGCGCCCCTCTTCACCGCACCTGACGTCCCGATCCTCCTGAGTCCGGCCTTCGCCACTGGCGGTAGCGCCTTCCAGGTGGAGTTCGCTGACACCCTCGATGACACCCAGGACGGCCTCTTCAGGGTCCGTCTCACGGACATCACTGGGCGCTCGTGGGAGGTGTGGCACCTCAACGAGCCCGGCTCTGGCGCGAGCATCACCGCGAACCTGCCTGCCATCGCCCTCCCGGGCGGCCAGCCCCTCGCGGACGGACCACTAGAGGTGGTGGTCTCCCTGCAGGGCACAGCAGCGGCAGACTTTGACCCGACGGCCTTCCTCTGGGCAGAGCTCAGCGCGAGCGCTGACGCGCGCGCCCGCACCGCGATCGCGGGCCTACAGCAGCCCTAACCCGATACGGATCCGAAGGAAGTCGCATGGCGATTCGCGGCCGTTATGGCTGTTGGTTCGGCTCTTGGCAGTTCCTATACTCCGAGCGAGGACGGCCCCACACCGCGGCCGCCCCGTCCCTCAACCTGAGGCCACCACGATGCGCAACCTAGCTTCACTCTCACTCTTGATCGTCCCCGCCCTCGCGCTCTCGTCTTGCAGGAACCTGCCCGAGGTGCCGGGAACCTCCGTCCGCGTCCTCTACTCCGAGGGAGGGATGAGCGCCAAGAGTCCCGTGGACATCGTCGTCGCGCCCGTCGCCGATGAGTCCGGTACGAACACGGCTCCCTGCGACATGCTGAGGTCCGCCTTCGCAGACGGGCTCGTCAGGCGCCGCTACAGCCCTCTCTCCCTTGACTACGTCTCCTCCGCCCTCGAGGGGCAGGCGATCGCGGCCGCAGAGGCTGGCACGCCCGTGCCCGCGAGCTACAGCCCGGGCACGCTGGGAGAGGACGCTGTGTTCCGCGCCTCGGTCAAGGGATGGGATACGAGCCTCTGGCAGACCGAGCGCAAGCTCGGCGTGACCATCGACACGTGGATGATCGACTCCGTCGATCCCTTGAGCCAAGAGCTCTGGGGCGCCCGCTACGAGAAGACGCTCGACATGGCGCTCATGCAGAACAACTACCCGACCGAGAGCGTCCTCATGAATTACTGCTGCGAGGTGATCGCAGCGGAGATCTTGGACTGCATGCCCGCACGCACTCCGCGCGCCGGGCTCTAGGCGAGCGCGCCCCTGGCAGCCCTCCTCACGGCACCGTGGAGGGGCTTATCAGCTCTCGGGCTTGCTCCCGAGGGGGCCGTCGCTAGACTGTTCGCCCTCAAGTCCGACGGAGCGTGCGCTCTGTCTGCCGGTTGAGGCTGCCCCGGGGCAGCGCCGGCGCACCTTGGACCTGGAGAACTCCCTCTGGGACCAAGGCAAGTCAGAATCAGACCATCGATAAGGAGTCGAAGAGATGGCAATTGCCCAAGACCGTAAGAACGAGATCATCAAAGAGTTCGCCCGCACCGAGGGTGACAACGGCTCAGTGGAGGTGCAGGTAGCCCTCCTGACGGAGCACATCCGAGGCCTCACAGAGCACCTCAAGGTCCATAAGAAGGACTTCGGCACCCGCCGCGGCCTCCTGACCATGGTCGGGCAGCGCTCCAGCCTTCTGAGCTACTTGCGAAATAAATCGCCTGTGGTATACACCGTGCTGATCGGTCGTCTCGGACTTAGAAAGTGAACAGGCGCGTCTGTCGATAGACAGCCGCGCCAAGACCCTGCGCAGGGGCCTGTTGCTCCGCGCCCGGGTCGGACCTCGACCCTCTCGTGTGAGGGGAGGTCCAGATAGCGAAGCGATAGATAAATTTTTATAGCGATGCGCGCGCCAAGGAGGCGCTGCGCGAAACAAGCGAAGCGATAACAAAGCGAAGCGACAACAAAGCGAAAGCGGAAACGAAAATCATGAGTAACAACATTGTCCAACCCTTGACCGTCGAGCGTGAGATCGCCGGCGTCAAGATCACTCTCTCCACCGGCCAGATGGCTCGGCAAGCTCAGGGCAGCGTGATCTGCACTGTCGGCGATTCGAGCACCTTTGCCGCGGTGTGCAGCTCAAAGCCGAACTTTGAGCCCAGCTTCTTCCCCCTGACCTGCGACTACCGCGAGAAGACCCAGGCGGCGGGCAAGATCCCCGGCGGCTTCTTCAAGCGTGAAGGTCGACCGACGACCAAAGAGATCCTCACCATGCGCCTCATCGACCGGTCCATCCGACCGATGTTCGCTGACGGCTTCATGCAAGAGGTCCAGGTGATGACCCACGCCCTCGGCTACGACGGCGTGAACAACACCGATGTCTCCGCGATGATCGGCGCCTTCACTGCGGTCCGCCTCGCGGGCCTCCCCTTCGAGACGACCATGGGCGCGACCCGTATCGGCATGATCGATGGCGAGCTCGTCGCCTTCCCCAAGGACGAAGATCTGCGCGGCGCCTCCGACCTGAACCTCGTGGTCGCCGGTCACAGCGACGCGATCGCGATGGTCGAGGCCAGCGCGAACGAGCTCTCCGAGGCGCAGATGATCGACGCCCTCGAGATGGCGCATGACGTCATCAAAGAGGTCATCGACCTCGCCAATGAGCTCATCGAGAAGGTGGGCGTCACTCCGATGGAGTACGTGGCACCCGAGCCTGACACGGAGTCTGCTGATGCCGTCGCGCCCTGGGCCGACCGCGTCACGGAGGCCCTCTTCACCGAGGGCAAGCACGCTCGCTACGGCGCGGTCGACGCGGTCCGAGACGCGTGCCTCGAGGAGCTCACGCAGGGCATCGAGGACGAGGAGGAGCTCGCCGCGAAGAAGTCAGCGCTCAAGTCCGCCTTTAGGAGCCTCACGGGTCAGTGCGAGCGCGAGACCATCCTGAACGGCAAGCGTACAGATGGCCGCAAGTCCGACGAGATCCGCGACATCTGGATCGTCCCGGACTACGTCGCCCAGCACCACGGCTCCGTCCTCTTCACCCGCGGGGAGACCCAGGCGCTCGTCTCGGCGACCCTCGGCACCCCGGACGATGAGCAGATCATCGACGGCATCGAGGAGGAGTACCGCAAGAACTTCTACCTGCACTACAACTTCCCTCCCTACAGCGTGGGTGAGACTAAGCGCATCTTCGGCCCCGGCCGGCGCGAGATCGGCCACGGGATGCTCGCTGAGCGCGCGCTCCAGGCCGTGCTCCCGTCCAAGGACAAGTTCCCTTACACCATCCGCATCAACTCGGACATCACCGAGTCGAACGGATCCTCCTCGATGGCGAGCGTGTGCGGCGGCTGCATCTCGATGATGCTCGCTGGCGTCCCGGTGACTCAGCCCGTCGCGGGCATCGCGATGGGGCTGGTGCAGGAGGGCGACCGCATGGCGATCCTCTCCGACATCCTCGGCTCTGAGGATCACACCGGCGACATGGACTTCAAGGTCGCCGGCTCTGGCCTCGGCATCACCGCCCTCCAGATGGACATCAAGATCAAGGGCGTCAGCCGCGCCCTCCTTGAGGAGGCGCTCGCCCAGGCCAACGTGGGCCGCAAGCACATCCTGCGGGAGATGCTCAACGTCGTCGATCGCCCGCGCTCGCAGGTCGCTGACCACGCGCCGCGCTTCGAGGCGATCAAGATCCCTGGTGAGAAGATCGGCTTCCTCATCGGCCCTGGTGGCAAGAACATCAAGGGGCTCCAAGAGGAGTTCGGCGTGCGCGTCTCCATCATTGATGACGACGGCAACGTTCAGGTCTTCGGGACGGACTCCTCCAAGGTGGCCGCTTGCATCGACAGGATCCAAGCGACCTGTGAGACCCCCAAGATCGGCGCCAAGTACACCGGCACGGTCAAGAGCATCAGGGACTTCGGCGCCTTCGTCGAGATCCTCCCTGGCGTCGAGGGGCTGCTGCACATCTCCGAGCTCTCGACGGAGTACGTCGAGAACGTCAACGACGTCGTCAGCACTGGCGACTCAGTCGAGGTCGTCATCACGAACGTGGATGACCGCGGCAAGGTGCGCCTGATGCGCCAAGAGGTCGTCGACGCTCGGAACAAGGTCGAGGCCTAAGCCCTCGAGAGATGACATTCGGCGAGGGCCGGGGCGCGCGCGTCCCGGCCCTCGCCTTTTTCGTCTGGGCGCCGAGCCCGGAAAAAAAGGGCTTTTTGGTCAATCCCTATGGCGGCGGGGACGATGGTCCATGTTGGCCCTTTGTCCAGTAGGGGAGGGGTCTCGAATCACATTCAGGCGGCGAGCTGGAGGCCAGCTCTGGGGCCTGGCGCGGGCCTGCGCCAGGTCATGAGTTGCGGCTCTCGCCTCCGGCGGCGCCCTCTATGGGGAGGGCGCTATCACGAGCAGACAGACGACATGAGCATCATCAGAGAACGACATACACAGCCCATGAAGAGCTCCAGAGAGCAGGCCTGGAGGCGCGCAGGAGCGCACCTCGGTCTCATCTTCTGCCTCGCCCTCACGGGCCCTGGCGTCCGGGCCGCGAGCGATCCCGCGCCGCCTGCGGCATCCCTCGCCGTGATCGACTGGATCGTGGAGGCTGAGGACTCTGTGTGCGGTGTCGTCGAGGCGCGGCAGATCCGGAAGCCAGGGAAGGTGAACTTTGAGCACCTCATGGACCTCACGCCTGAGGGCAAGAAGATCCGACGAGAGCGGATCGACCCCAACTCTGCGGAGGGGGTGAGGCTGATGAATCGAGCCAAGAGCCGCGTCAGAGACGCCTCAGCCGTCATCATGAAGCGCCAGGGCTATGACAGCGTCTGGAAGAAGATCAGCTCCAAAAAAGGCGCTTACATCACTGATCTGACCGCATATGTAGAGATAGAGATCAAGAACTCACCCCTCTACGGCGCGCGAGCGGGCTCCTGAGGCACTTCCCTGGCCCTCGGGCGCCCCTATTTGCACGGGCTGGTTATGCTTTGTTGGAAGGGAACCATTAATGAGAACTCCTAAGGCACTCGCGGCCGCTGCCCTCACGCTAGCGGCATGCGCCGCCCCCGACATCGAGCGGGAGCAAGAGCATCGCAGGAACCTCTCTATGGACATGTTCCGCTCGCTCATCGAGGAGGGGACCCTCAAGCCTGTCGACTCCATGAACGAGTCGTTCTCCACCTTCCCCCAGGACATGGACGACGACGCGTACATGGAAGAGCTCCTGACGGAGTACAGGGAGAGCAAGCAGGTCCAGGAGAATGAAAGCGGCGCGGCAGAGCCTGTGGACCCCGCGCCCGGAGATCTTGAAGACCCAGCCCCCTATGTGGAGGACCCGGACTTCATAGAGGACACCTCCGATTACGAAGAGGTCATCAACCCCTACGCGCTCTTTGGCCAGCGGATCCTCGTCCACTATGACCAGAGCGGAGAGTCGACCGGGCTCATCACCAAGCCCTACTCCGTGCGACCAGGCATGGGCGAGAAGATCATCTGGCTGCTCAACAACTACGGTGGCTTCCAGCTGTGGACTCCGGGGGAGGGGGCGCAGCCCCTCGGCACGCTTCGCGCAGAGGTGCAGGAGAACTTCGAGCTCGAGCAGTTCGCGTCTAACCTGCGCTCCACCGGTCCGGACAACGGCGTCAGCATCAACATCGCCGACTGGGTGATCGCGACAGCGGACGCCACCACCCTCTCAGACTTCGAGTACTTCCTCGACGTGATGTTTGCGGGTCCGCCTCAGATCGAGATCGAAGCCAAGATCGTCGAGTACGTCCTGTCTGACACCCTCGACATCGGGGTCGGTCCGGTGAATGACGGGACGCCGGTCGTCGGGCTCCCCGACTCTGGCCTCTTTGACAGCTTCAACTGGACCTTCCCTAACCGAACTGGCGGCACAGAGTTCCTCACCACCTTGCAGGCGGTGCATGACGGGACGACCTACAACTTCCTCCTCGAGGCCCTCGCGAGCTACGAGAACGTGGAGATCACCTCACGCCCCAAGACAGCTGTCCGCGAAGGGACGAGGGCTACGATCGAATCGACCCAGCAGATCCCTTACTACCAGATCACAGGCGTCAACAACTCAGGAGGCGTCAACGCGGGGCTCTCCTATTCGGAGGTCGGCGTCAGGATGTACGCCATCCCGCGCCTGGTCGGTGGCAGCACGATCTCCCTAGAGATCGAGATCGAGGCCTCGCAGCAGACTGGTACGGACGTGAGCTTCGTCACGACTGGCGGAGAAGAGATCTCTACGCCGACCCTCGGCGTCCGGCGCTCCAACACCCTCGTCTACCTGAAGCCTGGCCAGGCCGTGATCCTGGGCGGCCTCATCACGGAGCGCTCAGTGGATGACGAGAGGAAGGTCCCGCTCCTGGGTGATATCCCGATCATGGGGCACCTCTTCAAGTCCAAGTATCAGCGCAAAGAGCTCGTGAGCGTGCTCTTCTTCATCCGCCCGCGGGTGCTCGAAGGGATCGACCTGCACCGCGATTTCTAGCGCGGGGTGCCTGCTGGGCCGCTGGCCTGTATCCTCGGGAAGAAGCATGGGGCGTGTTCGTCTGAGCCCATGCGACCCATGAGAACCCTCCGTAGACCCTCTCCCTCGCGTCAGCGCGGGGCCGCGCTGCTCCTGAGCGTGCTCGTCCTGTTCGTCGTCATCACGATCTCGATCCAGATCGGGATCGGCACGATGACGGACGCGCGCGTCGCGCGGAACGACCTCGGCCTCGCCGCGATGGACGACGCGATCGAATCAGCGATGCTCGAGGTCACGGAGCAGCTGAAGAGCGACATGGGCGGCGGTGAGGAGGGCGCGGGCGCAGACCTCGGCGGGGATGGTGGGGGCGACCCCATGGCCGCGATCGAAGCGGCAGAGGGCGGCGGAGAGAGCGGCGCTGTGGACTCGAAGGAGGACGAGTGGGCGCGCCCTCAGCGCACTGAGATCAACGGGCTGGAGCTGCGCATCTTCGTCCAAGACGAAGACAGCAAGTACAACGTCCTCAACATGCTCACGCCAGATGAGCAGGCGGGGGAGGACAACATGGCGCGGGTGGCGCGCATCATCGACCTCGCGCGGGAGGGGACCGAGCTCGACATCAACACCTCGGACGCGGAGACGATGGCTCGAGAGATGCGGGAGCACATGCTGCGACGCTTCTCCACAGCGAGTGATGAGGCCGAGTTCCTCTCGACTGACCCGGAGAGTGACCGCCGCATGCCGCTTAGCTTGCGAGAGTTCGAGCGCCTTGAGAGCTTTGAGGAGCACCACTTCCGCGACTTCCGTGATGAGATGGGCGGGATCGTCCACTCCTTGGGCTCCTTCCTCACGGTCTGGTCTTGCCTTACGGACCAAGAGTCGAGCGGGACCTCTGCCACGAGCGCCGCCGCTACCGTCGCCAACGGCCTCGCGGGCGAGCTCCAAGGGCAGTCGGGCGCCGCGGCGAATGACTTCGCTGGTGCGGTCGGCAAGGACGACACCATCGAGGGCTTGGGGACGATCGAGGGAGACAGCGGGCTCGGTGTGCAGGATCAAGGGCCGCAGACTGAGAGCGGAGAGCAGGGCGGGGGCGCCCTCGCAGGGGCGGACCCCACCGACGGCTTCGGGGTCAACATAAACACCGCACCCCCGGCAGTCCTGAAGGGCATCTTTGATGACCGGGACATCTCCTCACGCTTCTGGGACGAAGTCATCGAGTACCGAAACACTGAGGAGGAGGTGGAGCTCGAGCCAGGCGCTGAGGAGCCAGAGCCGGTCTATGACGAGTACGGCAATGAGGTCATCCAGCGTCAGGTCTTTGACACCCTGGAGGAGCTCGGCGAGCTCCGAGGCTGGGAGGACATGCCCGCCGAGGAGCAGGAGCTCATCCGGGCCTACTCCACCACCTCGAGCAACGTCTTCAGCGTCTTCATCACGGCGCGCAGGAGCACGTCGAACAGCGAGGAGATCTTCATCGCGAACTCCGCAGCTGAGCGTGAGCGAGAGGAAGAGCTCGCGGCTGGCTTGGTGAGGACGGTCCGCGCGGTCGTGTGGCGCCGCGAGGGCGGCGAGGAGGGCGCGACCTTGCAGCCGGTCGTCCGTTGGGAGGTCCTCGACTACTCTCCGTACGAGGTCCAGGACTTCCCCGAAGAGGACCGCTGATCCTGATGGCGGGGGGGGCGAAGAGGCGCGGCGTTGACCTTGAGGTGTTCCACCACCTCTTCGCCGCCGCCGCTGAGGAGATGGGTGTGAGCCTGATGCGCTCAGCATTCAGCCCGAACATCAAAGAGCGCCGCGACTTCTCCTGCGCCCTCTTCGACGCTGAGGGTCGCATGATCGCTCAGGCGGCCCACCTCCCGGTTCACCTCGGCTCTGCGCCGCTCTCGGTCGCCGCAGCGCGCGCCGCCTTTGAGATGCAGCCGGGCGACGCGGTCTTGTTGAACGACCCCTTCACCGGTGGGACACATCTCCCAGACCTTACCCTCGTGAGTCCGGTGTTCCTGAGCGGCTCCGAGCGCCCTGACTTCTACTGCGCCAACCGCGCGCACCATGCTGATGTGGGCGGCCAGCACCCCGGCTCCATGGCCCCGGCTCTAGACGTCCACGCCGAGGGGCTGAGGATCCCGCCTGTGCGGCTGGTCCGAGGCGGCGAGCTCGTTCAGGAGATGGCTGACCTGCTCCTCGCGAACATGCGCGTGCCTGGCGAGCGACGAGGAGACCTCCTCGCGCAGTGGGCAGCCAATCGGGTGGGCGCTGAGCGTCTCGAGGAGATGGCTTGCGAGCACGGTCCCGAGGTGATGAGTCGACGCGCTGCGGAGCTCTTGGACTGGACGGAGGGGCTGACACGTGCGCTCATCAAGGAGCTCCCGGACGGGACGTGGGACTTCGAAGATCACCTAGACACTGGCGCCGAAGGCGAGGTGCGCTTGCGCGTCGTAATGAAGAAGCGTCGCGGCGCGCTCAGCTTCGACTTCTCCGAGAGCGATGACCAGGGGAGCGCGCCCGTGAACACGCCGCGTGCTGTAGCGGTGTCCGCGGTCTTCTATCTCCTGCGCCTGCTCCTGCCGCCTGGCACGCCGACGAACGAGGGCGTCCTCCGACCGGTCGAGATCATCACCAGGCCCGGGAGCGTAGTAGATGCGGTCTACCCAGCGCCCGTGGCAGCGGGGAACGTGGAGACAAGCCAGCGCTTGGTCGACGTCCTCTTGGGCGCGGCCTCGAAGGTGTTGAAGGACCGCATCCCTGCGGCGAGCGCAGGGACGATGAGCAACCTCTCCTTCGGCGTCCGCGCCAAGGAGGGCGCCTTCACCTACTACGAGACGATCGGCGGCGGCGCGGGGGCGGGCCCGGGCGGTCCTGGCGCGCACGCGCTTCAGACCCACATGACGAACACTCGCAACACCCCCGTGGAGGTGCTGGAGAACCAGCTGCCTCTGAGGGTTCTCTCCAACACGGTGCGCCGGGGCTCTGGCGGGCGTGGCGAGAGCCGCGGCGGAGACGGGATCATCCGAGAGCTCGAATTCCTGGTTCCGGTGGAGCTGGGCTGGATCGCCTCCAGGCAGAGGCGCGGCCCCTGGGGACTCCGCGGGGGGTCGCGGGGAGCGAGCGGCCGGCTCACGGTGCGGGTGTCTGCCAGTGCTCTGGCTATGACCCCCGGGCCCCAGGCCTCGCTCCGCCTGGAGGCTGGCGCAAAGGTGGAGGTCTTGACCCCCGGCGGTGGCGGATTTGGGACCCCGTCAACGCAGCGCGGACGCGAGAGGAAGTAGGACTTGCCCGCGCCACCGTCGCGCATGACAATCCCTTGCCGCTCATTTGAGCGCACTCCTCAGCCTCGAACACCCTGACCTCACACCTTCGGAATGCCCTCACTTAGCGTCTTTGGTGCCCAATGGGGCGATGAAGGAAAGGGGAAGATCATCGACCTCCTCGCGCGAGACGCTGACGTCGTCGTGCGCTACCAAGGGGGCTCGAACGCTGGGCACACGGTCATCGTCGGCGAGGACAAGTACGTCCTGCACTTGATCCCCTCTGGGATCCTGCACCCCGGCAAGGTGAACGTCGTCGGCAACGGGGTGGCGCTCGATCCTTTGACCTTCATGGATGAGGTGGATGGGCTTCGCGAGCGGGGGATCCCGGTGGAGCCGGAGAACCTGCGCCTCTCTACGAGCGCGCATGTGATCCTCGACCACCATCGAAAGCTCGACGGTCTCGCTGAGACCTGGCTCGGTGGCGGCCGCATCGGGACCACCGGGCGGGGCATCGGCCCTTGCTATGCGGACAAGGCCTCGAGGACGGGGCTGCGGGTCTCGGAGCTCTTGGAGCCCGGGCGCTGCCGTGAGCGCCTCTCTGCGGCGCTCTTAGAAAAGAACGCCCTCTTCGCTGGGGTTCACGAGGCGGAGGGGCTAGAGCTCGAAGAGCAGGTCGAGAAGTACGTCGCGGTGGGAGAGCGCCTGCGCCCCTTCGTCTGCGACACGGGCGCGTACCTCCGCGGCGCGCACGCCGAGGGAAAGAGCCTGCTCTTTGAGGGAGCGCAGGGAGTGATGCTCGACATCGACCACGGGACGTATCCATACGTCACCTCTTCAAGCACCGGCGCGAACGGGATTCCGTCGGGCGCGGGCTTCCCCGCAAAGCACGTGGACCGATTGATCGGTATCGCGAAGGCCTACTGCACTCGCGTAGGCGAGGGCCCCTTCCCTTCAGAGGAGCATGGGGAGGCGGGAGAGCGCCTTGGGCGCAAGGGCCATGAGTTCGGCGCGACGACCGGACGGCCGCGGCGCTGCGGATGGTTCGACAGCGTGGCTGTTCGCTACGCGCTGGACCTCAACGGCGCGGACGGGTGGATCATGACTAAGCTCGACGTGCTCGACTCCTTCGAGAAGATCTGCGTCGGGACCTCTTACAAGGTGGAAGGGGAGGAGTCGCTCACGTATCCGGTGGGGTGCGCCGACCTGAACGCCGTCGAGGTGCAATACGAGGAGCTCCCCGGCTGGCAGGAGGACATCACGGCCATACGCAAGTACGAGGAGCTCCCCGCCGCGACCCGAGCGTACGTAGAGTGGGTCGAGGAGCGCGTCGGCGCCCCTATCGTGATGCTCTCAGTCGGACCTGAGCGAGATCAAGTCATCCCTAGAGGCCTCTGATCCAGTGACGCCTCCCCCCGAAGTCGTCCGCCCTGAGCTGGACGGTCCCTTCCCCGAGCACATCGCTGTCGTCATGGACGGGAACGGTCGCTGGGCTGAGGAGCGCTCCAAGCCTCGCGTCTTCGGGCACAGAGCGGGGGTCGAGAGCGTCCGGGAGGTCGTGACGAGCTGCGCGAGGATGGGGGTCCAGAGCCTGACGCTCTATGCGTTCAGCGTAGAGAACTGGAAGCGACCCGAGGCAGAGATCAGCCAGCTGATGCGCCTCTTGAAGGTGTTCCTCGTCCAGGAGCGCAGGGTGCTCATGAAGAACGGAGTGCGCCTCCGAGGTCTCGGGCGCCTCGAGGACCTCCCCCAGGCGGCCCTCAAGGAGCTGCGGAATACTGAAGAGCTGACCAAGGACAACGACGGGATGCTCCTGCGGCTCGCCCTCAGCTATGGGAGCCGGACCGAGCTCGCGGAGGCGGCCCGACAGCTCGCGCTGGACGTCCGAGAGGGCGCCCTTGATCCGGAGAGGATCGATGATGAGACCCTGAGGACCTACCTTTACGACCCCTTGACCCCGGATCCGGACCTCTTGATCCGCACGGCGGGGGAGATGCGCCTCTCCAACTTCCTGCTCTGGCAGTCTTCCTACTCAGAGCTCTACGTGACCGAGCGGTGCTGGCCGGACTTCCGGGAGCCAGAGCTCATGGAGGCGATCAGCGCCTACGCGACGCGTCGGCGGAAGTATGGCGGCTTGGCGGAGACTGAGCGAGAGGCCGTCGGGGAGGAGGGAGCTGGCGCCTGAGGTGCCGCGGGAGCTCATGAGCCAAGACGCTTCCAAGAGCCCCACTCGAGGTCAGAAGATCCTGCGACGCACGATCGTCGGTGGGTCCATCGCTCTCGTGACCGCGGGGTTGATCTCGTTGACAGGCGGCGCGTCGGGCCCCTTCTTGGTGCACGGTTTCTCTGCGCTGCTGCTCATTGGTTCGCTGCTTGAGGCCGCTCGGATCGCGAAGGAGCCGCGGGGAGCGCTCTGGAGCTTGAGCGCTGCCGCCGCAGCGGCCTGGTTGGCGTCGCTGGGTTTCATCAGGGCCCACTCTGGAGAGTGCGACTGCCCGGCGTTGACGGCGCAGAGCTTCACGCAGGTCGTGACCGTCGCGCTGTCCGCGGGCTTGGTCGCGTCGCTCATCAGCAAGGTGCTCTCTCAGCGGCTCGGATGGGGGGTGCTCATCCCGCTCTGTCTCGTCTGCGCGCTGCTCACGAACAGCGTCCCTCTCCAGCAGCTGCTCGTGGCGACGGCGTCGCTCCTGTTCGTGCTGGTGGTCTTTGGGATGCGCCCGAGTGAGTCGCGTCAGGGAGCGCGGGAGAGCTTGGCTGACTGCGCGCGCGTCCTCTGGTTCGTGCCGGCGCTCGCGAGCCTCGCGCTCTTCCACGCAGAGCTAAGCCAAGCAGGGCTCATCAGCTTGATCCTCCTCTCCAAGATCGGCGACATCTTCGGCTACTTCGGCGGGAGTCTCTTCGGGAGGCACCACCCGCTGCCGCGACTCAGCCCAGGCAAGACCACAGAGGGCTTCGCCTGCTCGCTCCTCGGCGGGGTCGGCGCAGGGGTCGCGCTGGCTCACTGGGGCGTGCTCCCAGGCGGCGAGGTGAGCCTCGGCGCGGGCGCGCTCGTCGGCGCGGCGATGAACCTCGCCGCTCAGGGAGGCGACCTCCTGGAGAGCTGGGTGAAGCGGAGGAGCGGCGTGAAGGACTCGGGCGCCGTCTTCGGTCCCTCTGGAGGATTCCTTGATCTCTTGGACAGCTTCTTCTTCACCATCCCCGTGGCCATCTGGTTCGGCTTGACGGGAGCGTAGCGGCGGGTGAGGATCCCCTGCAGAGACGCCCAGCGCGAGAGTCAACGCCCTTGACCGAGATCACCATTCCCCTTCGCTCAAACGACGAGGCCATCCTCGTCTTAGGCCCCTACGACCGGTACGCGAAGCTCCTGCGGCAGTCCCTGGGGATCGAGCTCTTCACCCGACGCGGGAACCTCCGCATCAAGGGCGAGGACTCCTGCGTGGGGGAGGCGAGGGAGCGCATCGAGCACCTCTTGGGGATGGCGCGCAAAGGACGTGAGCTT
>JAKVCE010000080.1:0-7264 GCA_022447405.1 Planctomycetota bacterium
ACCAGCTCCTGATGGAAGGCGTGGACGAACTGCTCCGAGGCGTCGACGCCCTTGATCCGATCATCACCCAGGGCGCGCTCGCGCACCCTCTCGACCAAGTCCTTCGCGACGTTGAAGTGAACGTCGGCCTCGAGCAAGGCCTGGCGGACCTCGCGCAGGCCCTCCTCGATGTTCTCAGCAGTCAGCTCCTTTCGGCCCCGCAGGCTGGCGAAGGAGCTCGTCAGGCGCTCTGTCAGACTCTCAAACATGGACCATGCCTTATATCACGCCTGAGGAGGAGCCCGCACGCCTTCGCCCCGGACACTCCGCTCAGACCTGCCAGGGGTCCGACTCTCGCCGGATGACAGCGCCCAAACCCTGAAGCCGCTCCTCGATGCGCTCATACCCTCGGTCGATGTGGTAGACGCGGTGGATCTCAGTCTCGTCCTCCGCGACGAGCCCCGCGAGCACCAGCGCCGCTGAGGCCCGGAGGTCGCTCGCCGTGACCGGCGCGCCGGAGAGCCGCGCTCCGCCCTGGACGATCGCGGTCCCCGCGTTCTGTCGGCGGAGCTCTGCGCCCAAGCGGAGGAGCTCGGGCATGTGCATGTACCGATCCGGATAGATCTTCTCCGTGATCACGCTGAGACCCCGGGCCTGGGTCATGAGCGCCATCCACTGCGCCTGAAGATCGGTCGGGAAGCCTGGATAGGGCAAGGTCGTCACGTCCGTCGCGCGCAAGCCCTCGGCTGGGTCGCGCGGGTCGTATGGCTGAGTCTCGATGAACCCGGGCCCCAGCTCCAAAGGAACGCCGGCCTCGTGGAGGCGCGCGAGCATCACGGCGAGGTGTCCGGGGTCGCAACCCTCCACCTTCACGCGCCCGCCCGTCATCGCGCCGGCGATGACATAGGTGCCCGCCTCGATCCGATCCGGGATCACCTCGTGCTCACAGCCACCGAGCGCCTCGACGCCGGTGATGACGATCCGCGGCGAACCCAGCCCCTCGATCTTCGCGCCCATGGAGATCAAGAGCTTCCCCAGGTCGACGATCTCGGGCTCGCAGGCTGCGCCCTCGAGGATCGAGACTCCCTCTGCCAGGCAAGCGGCCATCATGATGTTGCCTGTCCCTCCGACGGAGGAACCAGAGGAGCCGCCGACGTACAGGTGCGCACCCTGCAAGCGACCTCCGGGGACGCTCGCGACGACGTGGCCGTGATCGATCTCCACCTTCGCACCAAGACCTTCCAGCCCGCGCAGATGGATGTCGATCGGACGCTGGCCGATCACGCAACCGCCAGGGAGGCTCACCTTGGCCGATCCCGTGCGCGCTAGCAGCGGGCCGAGTACATACACCGAGCCACGCATCCGACGGACGTCCTCCCAGGCAGCCTCACCGCTGGGGAGCTCTCGCGCCTGGATCTCCACGCTCGCGCTCCCGTGGTCCCAGTCGACAATGCACCCGAGCCCCTCAAGGATGTTGAGGATGAGGCGGACGTCCGCGAGGTCGGGGACGCGCCTGACAGTGACCTTCTCTTCCGTGAGCAGCGCCGCCGCAGCGATCGGCAAGAGCGCGTTCTTCGATCCCGAGCAGGTCACCGCCCCATCCAGGGGGTGCCCGCCCTCAACAACCAGCATGTCCAACTCGGTGCTACTCCTCTTGTTGCTCTCCCCCGCGCCAGGCAGTCGGTCTGGACGTCATGCGGAGGACACGCCCAAGCCGGTCGGGACGCGCCACAACGCCCCAGCCGCACCCACAGTAGCGATCGAAGACCTCAGATTCCTCCCTCCTCTGCTCGAGTTGACGCAGACCCACTCGGCTCCATAGAATCCCCCGCTTGCCTCAGGGCAATGGAACCCTCCCGGACCCCTCCCCCGTGAGCCTCAAGAGCGCGACGCGCCCCCTCCTAGAGGCTCCCAAAGAACCCTAGCCGCACCTCGCCGTGACGACGACCTTCGACCTCAGCAACGACGCCATCCCGAGCTTCGCCTCACTCCAGGACGCGCGCGTCCAGGTCTTCTCCTCCAAGCATTCCAGGGAGTCCCTTGAGGACGAGGTCTCGAACCTCCCCCCTGATGGGGAGACGGGACGACGCAAGGGCCTCGGTATGTGGATCCTCGGACGCTTCGCGGAAGCCGCAGAGCTCCTCCCCGAGCACATCTCCGATGACGTCGCCTCCTTCACCTTGGCGATGAGCTACATGGAGGTCGCGCGCTGGGAAGAAGCCCTCCCCATCCTCCAACGCCTCTCTGACGCGTACCCCGAAGAGCCGCGCCCGCGCGCTGGCGCCATGGAGGCGCGCCTTGAGATGCACCTCGCCACCGACGCCGCCCCGGAAGAGATCACCGAGACCCTCCGCGCCGAAATCGCGGCGACACCGGAGGCCTTCCAACAGAGCGCGGAGGGGCAGCACCTCAACGGCCGCCTCTTTGAGGCCGAGCGGCGCTGGGACGAGGCCCTCGAGTGCTACGAGAGCGCCAGCGACATCAGCCTCGCGCACCGCAAGAACCTCTTCCACCTCGGCCGCCTCGCAGAGCGCTTCGGCCTCGACGAGACCGCCCTTGAGGCCTACCAAGCCCTCGTCGCCCTGCGGCCTGCCCAGCGCAACGCGATGATGAACCTCGGCATTCTCTACGAGGACCTCGGACGCGACCAAGAGGCCGCGAGCTGCTATGACTCCGTCGTCAAGTCCTCCCCCATGGATGACCGCGCGCGCCTCTACCTCGCTGACGCCGTCGCCGGTATGGACATGTACTACGACGAGGACCTTGAGCGCAAAGAGGACCGCCTCAACCAGATCCTCCGCACCCCGATCACGGACTTCGAGCTCTCCGTGCGGGCGCGCAACTGCCTCAACAAGATGAACATCCTCACCCTCGGCGACTTGGTCGAGCAGACCGAGGCCGAGCTCCTCGCCTACAAGAACTTCGGCGAGACCTCCCTGAACGAGATCAAGGAGATCCTCGGCAGCAAGGGCCTGCGCCTCGGGATGGCACGCGACGAGGCCGTCGCCAGCGTCGACGTCGGGCGCAACCGCTACGCCGGCATGGAGAACGCGGACGCCCTCAACCGCCCGCTCTCCGACCTCGAGCTCTCCATCCGCGCGCGACGCACGGTCGAGACCCTCGGCTGCCTGACCCTGGGCGACATCGTCCAGCACTCCGAGGAAGAGCTCCTCGGCATGCCCAACTTCGGACAGACCTCGCTGATCGAGCTGCGTGAGCGCCTCGAGCAGTTCGGCCTGAAGCTGAAGAGCAAGCACGACACCCAGGACTGAGCAGAGGCCCTGGAGAGCGGAGCGTGTACGACTACCTGGTAGGCACCATCGCCGAGCGCCAGGGTACGCGGCTCGTGCTCGAGGTAGGCGGGGTCGGCTACGACCTCGCGGTCCCCTTGGGTGCGAACTTCGAGGGCAGTGAAGGTGCCGCGCGGGTCTGGACCCACTTCGCAGTACGCGAGGACTCTCAGCAGCTCTACGGCTTCTCCGACCGCCCCACCCGGGACCTCTTCCGCCTGCTCCTCGGCGTCCGCGGCGTAGGACCTTCCATGGCGCTCGCGCTGCTCTCCGACCTCGGCGTCGACGAGCTGGTGCAAGCCGTGCTGTCCGAGCAGGTCTCAGCCCTCGTCAAGGTGAAGGGGGTCGGCAAGAAGACCGCGCAGCAGCTCCTGTTGGACCTGAAGGACTCCCCCGCCCTGCGCTCCGCGGGGTCGAGCGCGAGCCCGGAGAGCGCCTCCGCCCAGCCTGCCCTGGTCGAGGACGCGGTGAGCGCGCTCCTCTCCATCGGCTTTACCGAGCGAGAAGCCCGAAGAAATATCGACGCGGCCCTTCGAGAATTGAAGACTGAGGACCTCGAGGCGCTCGTCCGCGCCGCGATCAGCCGCTGACCCTCGTCCCCGTCGTGAACGGGTGACGCCACGCACCCTGAGCTCAACGACGATGACCCCCTCCACCCAGCGCCTCGCCCCCGCCGAGACCCGCATCCTGATCTGCGACGAGCTCTCCGAGATCGCGGTCGAGACCTTCCGCGCGCGAGGCTTTGAACCCGAGGTTCGAACAGGGATGTCAGAGGACGAGCTGGTCGAGGCCGTCCCCGGCGTGCACGCCATGGTCATCCGCTCCGCTACCAAGGTCACGAGGCGCGTGATCGAGGCCGCAGATGAGCTGCGCGTCGTCGGACGCGCGGGCGTCGGCATCGACAACGTAGATCGGCAGGCGGCGACAGAGAACGGCGTCGTCGTGATGAACACTCCGCTCGGGAACACGGTCACCACGGGAGAGCTCGCGATCTCCCTCATGTGCTCGCTCTCTCGTCACATCCCCAGGGCTGACCGCCTCACGCGCGGCGGCACCTGGAAGAAGAAGGGCCTCATGGGGACGGAGCTGACCGGAAAGACCCTCGGCGTCATCGGGCTCGGGCGCATCGGGCAGGTCGTCGCGCACCGCGCCATCGGGCTCAAGATGAACGTCATCGCCCACGACCCCTACATCAGCGCGAGCGGCGGAGAGTCCCCGATCTCCTCTGTGCAGATGCTCGAGCTCGAGGAGCTATTGCAGCAGTCCGACTTCGTCAGCCTGCACGTCCCGCTCCTCGACACGACCCGCAACCTCATCTCGGCTGAGCGCATCGCCCTCATGAAGCCTGGCGCGCGCCTCATCAACGCCGCGCGCGGAGGCCTCGTGGATGAGTCAGCCCTCGCCGTCGCCCTCGAGGAGGGGCGCCTCGCCGGCGCAGCACTCGACGTCCTCGCTGAGGAGCCGCCCTCCGAGGAACACCCCCTCATGGGGCGTGACGACGTGATCATCACCCCCCACCTCGGCGCCTCGAGCCACGAGGCGCAGCTGAACGTCGCCTCTCAGGTCGCGGAGCAGATCTCGACCTTCTTCATCGACGGGGTCGCCAACAACGCCGTCAACGCCCCCGCGGTCTCGGCCGACACCCTGCGCGAGATCGCCCCGTACGTCCTGCTCGCCGAGCAGCTAGGCGCGTTCCTCAGGCAGCGCTCAGAGCTGCCGGTGCGCAAGCTGGAGATCACGGTCTCCGGCGAGACGAAGGGCGCGGCCGCCGAGTACCTCTCCCTCGCGACGCTCGTCGGCCTCTTGCGCTCAGCCGAGATGGGAGCGAACTACATCAACGCTCCGCTCCTCGCCGCTGAGCGCGGCATCCGCATCCTGAACGCGCAGGGTGAGGACGCCGGCGCCTACCAGAACCTCATCAAGGTCCGCGCCTCCAGCCAGGGAGGCGAAGAGAGCCACGTGGTCACCGGGACGATCTTTGGCCGCTCGCCGCGCTTCGTCCGCATCGATGACCTGCACCTCGACCTGGACCCGAGCGGTCACCTGCTCATGACCCAGCACCACGACCGGCCTGGCGTGATGGGACAGATCGGCACGCTCGTCGGCGAAGCCGGAGTGAACATCTCCCGCCTCGAGCTCGGCTCCGAAAAGAAGGGAGAGACCTCCCTCGCCCTCGCCTTCTTCTCCCTCGACCGCGCCCCCTCCGACGAGCTCGTGCAAGAGCTCCGGGACCTTGACGCGATCGAGGAGGTCCGCTGCATCTTGCTCTAGGCGGAGCGCACGTGACCCGAGACCAGGAGCCCCCCTACGAGGCGGTCGTCTTCGACTGCGACTCGACCCTCTCGTCAGTCGAGGGGATCGACGAGCTCGCCGGGGCGCAGGCGGAGGCTGTCAGTGAGCTCACTCGCCGCGCGATGGACGGTGAGGTCCCGCTGGACGAGGTCTACGGTCGCCGCCTCGAGATGATCCAACCTGACAAGGCGGCTCTAGAGCGAATCGCCGCGCGCTATGTAGAGACGCTCGTCCCCGGTATCGAAGAGGTGTTTGAGACCTTACGCCGCGCTGGGAAGCGCCTCTGCATCGTCTCTGGAGGCCTGCTCCCCGCGGTCTCGGCGGTCGCCGACGCCCTAGGCGTTGACCGCGCGGAGGTCTTCGCCGTGGATCTCTACTTTGACGCAGACGGCAAGTACGCCGGCTTTCAAGAGGACTCTCCGCTCGCTCGCTCGGGCGGGAAGCTGGAGGTCCTTGAAGCCATTGCCTCCAAAACCGAGGCTGGACGCGTCGCCCTCGTGGGTGACGGCGTCACCGACCTTGAGGCGCTCCCGGCGATCTCTCGCTTCGTCGCTTGGGGCGGCGTCGTCCACCGCGACGAGGTCCATCAGCGCTCACACTGCTCAACGGACGGCCCCGACGCCCGCGAGCTCCTTCCCTTCCTCCTCTCTGACCACGAACTCGCGTCTCTCTCCCAGACCGCACCCAACGCATAGCACCACGCCCCATGCTCTGGATCCCTGGCCCCACCGAAGTCCGCCCTGAAGTCCTCGCGGAGCTCGCGCGCCCCACGATAGGACACCGCACGCCCGGCATGACCGAGCTCCATGAGCGCATCGACCCGCCGCTCAAGCACGCCTTCGGCCTCGGAGAGAGCGCGAGCTCTGCGGTCGCCGTGCACTCGACGAGCGGCACCGGGATGATGGAGGCAGCCCTGCGAGGCGCCGGCGAGCGGGTGCTCTGCGTCGTGAACGGCGCCTTCAGCAGGCGCTTCTCCCAGGTCGCCGAGAGCCTCGGGAAGGAGGTCCACAACCTGGACGTCGCCTGGGGGATGGGCGTCGAGCCAGAGGACCTCGCAGCGGCGCTAGAGAACGAGGGGCCCTTCGACGCCGTCACCTTGGTGGCCAACGAGACCTCGACTGGAGTGCGCACTCCCCTAGGACCAATCGGCGAGGTCGTGCGCAAGCATGATGGCACACACCTCCTCGTCGACGTCGTGAGCTACATCGCTGGGATGCCGGTGGACTTCGACACCAACGGGCTGGACTTCGCCTTCGCTGGCGTCCAGAAGGCCCTCGCCATGCCCCCCGGTGTCGCGGTCTTCTGCGCCTCGGAGCGGTACCTGGAGCGAGCTCGCAGCGTCTCAGACCGAGGGTTCTTCCTGGACCCCGTGCGCGTCCTCGAGGGACACGTGAACCGCAAGACGCCCGTCACCCCTGCGATCCCCCACTACTACGCCCTCGCCCGTCAGCTCGAAGACATCGACGCTGGGGTGACTCTCCCTGAGGGTGAGCGCGAGAAGCGTGGGCTCGACGCCTGGCAGGCGCGCTACGAGAAGCACGACCGGATGAAGGACCGCACCCTCGCCTGGGCCTCTGGGCACGGCCTCGAGCCCTTCCCTGGCGAGGGCTTCCGCTCCTCCACCGTCTCCTGCGTCTCCGCTGGGAGCCTAGACATCGCGGGCTTCGTCGCTGGGCTCAAGGAGCACAACTACGAGATCTCGA
>JAKVCE010000080.1:7304-8299 GCA_022447405.1 Planctomycetota bacterium
GCTACGGCGACCTCAAGGGCCGCACCTTCCGCATCGGGCACATGGGAGACCACATGGAGCCTGACCTCGAGGCGCTGCTTGAAACCGCGGACAGCGTGATCGCAGCGCTCGCCGAGCGGGCGCACGCCTGAGGCGCGCGGCCGCTCAGGGGATCCCGATCTGGCGGGCGATGACTCGTCCGAGCTCACGCACCCGCTCAGGCTCTAAGCGATGCAGCTGGCCCACGAGCGCGCGCGACGGGTCGAGCTCCGGCCACGCTCCTGGATCCCGCTGGACGCGCTGATCCAGGACCCGCAGGAGCCGCTCCAAGAGCTCTTCGTAGGCGCTCGCGTGGGCGCGCGCGCCAGACGGCGCGCTCTCCACCATGCGGAGGCAGTCCGAGAGCGCGACGCGCGGGTCCGCTGTCTCACAGAGCGCGACCACCTGCGCCCGGTACTCGAGCCGCTCCAGGACGGCAGGAGGATCAAAAGCCGCCCGCCCGAGGAGGCGCAGCGCGCGCAGCGGGTGCGCTGAGAGCGGCAGGTGCAGAGCGCGGTCTACGAGGTGCCCCTCCTCGTGTACGGCGACGCCGTCGAGGAGCTCGCTGAAGCTCGGGCTCGCGAGCGCCTCCGAGTCACCGCGGTCCAACATCACGCGGAGCCGCACCCTGTCACCCTCACCGAGGAGGGGGCGAAGGGCCCTCCTCGCAGCGCTGCTCCCAGCGCGAGGAGCGGGGTGCTCCAAGAGCGCCCGCGCCTCCATCGGTGTCCACTCGCGCGCCAGCGCGAGCCAGCCCTCGTGCTCACGGCGCACGCCCTCGACATCGACCCAGTACCCATCGTGCAGGGCCGCGCCGGTCACGCTGCGGTTCCTACCGAGCCAGCCCACGGGCTCGATCCCCTCGCACCAGACCACCAAGCCCGACCAGCTCACGCCTAGGTGCTCGCCGCTCTTGCGCTCTGTCCAGAGCGTCGGAAAGACCGCGCCGTCCGCGCGGTCGCGCCCGGAGAGCTGGC
>JAKVCE010000081.1 GCA_022447405.1 Planctomycetota bacterium
GGATCGAGGGCGCGCGGGTGGTCGACGTCCCCGGGACCTACAGCCTCTCCGCTCGCTCGGCAGACGAGGAGATCGCCATTCGCTCAGTCGCTGGGGTCGGTGGCGAACCCCAGCCCGACCTCGTGATCGTCGTGGTCGACGCCACCCAGCTCTCTCGCAACCTCTACCTCGCGCTGCAAGTCCAGGAACTGGGAGTCCCTGTCGTGCTAGCGGTCACGATGACAGACCTCTGCGAGGGAGAGCCGGTCGACATGCCCGGCCTCTCGCGCGCCTTCGGCGCTCCGGCGGTCGCCATCTCCGGTCTCACGGGCGAAGGCAGCGGTGAGCTGCTCGAGGCGGTCCGTAAAGAGCTCGGGGTTGACGAGGGAGAGCGCCGCTTCCCTTGGGAGCTGTCTGAGGCATTAGAGGCAGATGTCGCAGCGGTCACCCCCAGCTTGCCCGAGGGCTGGGGCGCGAGCGTAGAGCCACGCTCCACCGCCCTCGCGCTGTGGACCCTCCTCTCTCTAGACGATGAGGACGAGCTCGAAGACATCCCCGCTGCGCTGCGTGAGGCCGCCGGCGGACGGACTGCGGCCCCGGATCGAGACATAGAGCGAGAGGTCATCCTCGCTCGCTATGCACACGTCGACCGCGTGATGACCCAGCTCAAGGTTCACTCCGCTGCACAGCGAGCGCGCACCGAGCGCATCGACTCCGTCCTCCTGCACCCGCTCGCGGGCTTCGCCCTCTTCCTCGGGATGATGACAGTCGTCTTCCAGGCGCTCTTCACCTGGTCAGGGCCCGGCATCGACTTCGTCGAGGGGGCCTTCGGCGGGCTCGCTGCGCTCGTAGAGGGCGCGCTCCCGAGCGGCTTCTTCCGTGACCTCTTGACCGAGGGCGTGATCGGCGGCGTCGGCTCTGTGGTCGTCTTCCTCCCGCAGATCCTCCTCCTCTTCCTCTTCATGGGGATTTTGGAGGACTCCGGATACATGGCGCGAGTCGCCTTCCTCATGGATCGGGTCATGCGTGCTGCTGGCCTCAACGGTCGCGCCTTTGTCCCGATGATGTCTGGCTTCGCATGCGCCATACCGGCGATCTTGGCCACCCGGACTATGGAGCGCCACCGGGACCGCTTCTTGACCATGATGGTCGTGCCGCTCATGACCTGCGGCGCCAGGCTCCCCGTCTACACCCTGATCATCGGGGCGCTGTTCCCAGTTGATGACTGGCTCGGGCTCCCCACGCAAGGGCTCTTGATGGCTGGGATGTATCTCTTCAGCACGCTCATCGCCCTCGTCGCAGCGGCGGTCCTCTCGAAGACGCTCTTCACTGGGCCCAGCGTGCCTCTCCTCCTCGAGCTCCCCCCTTATCGCCGACCGAAGCTCAGCGCAGCGCTCCGGATGATGTGGCAGCGCAGCGCCCTCTTCCTGAAGGAGGCCAGCGGCGTCATCCTCGCCTGCACCATCGGCCTGTGGCTCATGCTCTCCTTCCCCGCCGAGGCTCCGAACGCACAGGCCTTCGCCTCGCAGCGCGTTCAGGCTGAGGCGACGCTGAGCGGTGAAGAGCTCGAGACGGCCCTCGTCGACATCGACAACAGAGAGAGCGCAGATCAGCTCCAAGGCTCCTACGCCGGGAGGCTCGGGAAGGCGATAGAGCCTGTGATCAGGCCGCTCGGTTATGACTGGAAGATCGGGGTCGGGCTCATCGGCGCCTTCGCGGCGCGAGAGGTCTTCGTCAGCACGATGGGCCTCGTCTATGGCCTCTCAGATGAGGTGGATGAGGAGACGAGTACGCTCCGCGACAAGCTGCTGACGGAGCGTCATGAGGACGGTCGCCTCGTCTACACCCCGCTCGTGGGCCTCTCCCTCCTCGTCTTCATAGCGCTCGCTTGCCAGTGCATGAGCACCCTCGCCGCGGTGCGCCGAGAGACCGGGACGTACCGCTGGCCCCTCTTCATGTTTGCCTACATGACGGCCCTCGCCTGGGGGGCGAGCTTCGTCGTCTACCAAGGCGGGCTGCTCTTAGGCTTCAGCTGAGCCGGCTACTCGCCGCGCGCAGCGGCCCAGCCAGCTTCAAGGAAGTCGATGAAGGGCTGGTTGTCTCCGAGCGTCGCACCGTCGAGTCTCCCGTGCACTTCGCCGCTCATGGGGTCAAGGAGGAGGTAGATGGGCTGCGCCACAGAGCTCGTCATCTCGAGCTGCAGGGCGCGGTTGGCCTCGCCTTGCTCCTCGTGATCCGTGTGGATGCGCGCTTCGATGAACTTGCTGTCTAGGACCTCGGCGACCGCCGGGTCAGGGAAGACGTTCTCTTCCATGAGGCGACAGTTCACTCATGTGAACCCGGTGAAGTTCACCAGGACGAGCTTCTCTTCCTCGGACGCGCGCTCCAAGGCGCCCGCGTAGTCGTCCTTGAAGACGGTGTGGTCCGCGCCGCCCACTGGCGGAATGATCGCGGTCATGATTTTGTCGAGCGGGTTTCCCGTTAGGCCGTAGCCCGAGTATCCGGCGAGCCCGAGCACGAGCACACCAGAGAGGGCCTGTTTGGCCCCAAAGGCGCCGCCGTCCCCTCTCGGCATCGCGCCGCGGATGAGGTAGATCCCTGCGGCTGCGAAGATCACCGCCCAGAGCAGCAGGAAGAGGTCGCGTCCGAGGAAGACGGGCGCTCCGCCCCCTAGGCTGACATCCGCGTTCGAGAAAAACTTGAGGGAGGCCGCGACCTCGACGAAGCCCAAGAAGACCTTGAGCGTGTCCATCCACGCTCCGGCTTGTGGGATGGACTGCATCTTTCCTGGGAGCAGGGAGAGCAGCACGAACGGTGTCGCCATCGTCAGTCCGAAGACCCCCATGCCGATGACCGTCCGCCACACGTCGGCGTCTCCGCCGGAACCTGACGACGCAAGGAGCGTCCCAACGAAGGGGGCTGTGCACGTGAATGAGGTGATCACAAGGGTCGCGCCCATCAGGAAGACCCCCGCGTACCCGCCCTTCATGGAGGCTTTGCTCGCCATCTCCATCATGGACTGCGGGGGCGTCAAGTTGACGAAGCCGAAGAGCACGAAGGCGAAGAAGAGAAAGAGGATGCCGATGACAAGGTTCGTCACGGGGTGCGCCGCGAAGAGGATGATCACCGGCCCCACCAACAAGCCGATCAAGACAAAGATCAGGATGATCCCCGCGCCATAGGTGAGCGAAAGCGGCAAGACCTTCCCGTCTCTAGCCGTCGCCTGCTTCGTGAAGAAGCTGATCGTGATCGGGATCATCGGATAGGTGCAGGGCATGAGCAGGGCGAAGATCCCCCCGCCGATCGCGAGGAGGATGAGGCCCAAGAGGCCTTCGTCTGTCCCGCCGCCTTCATGCCCTTCCCCTTCGCCGCCTTCATCGGAACCCTGGAGCTCCGTCGCGACCTCGACCGCCGCCTCCTCGCTCGGGAAGTACTCATCCTTCCCGGTCCGCGCTGAGGCCTCGAAGTCGAAGGGGATGCAGACGCCGCCGTCTTCGCAGACGAGGCCCTCGACCTTGGCGCTGACCGCCATCGGGTCCGCGCCATCGACGACAGGGGCGGAGGCCTTGAGCAGCACCTTCCCATAGTGAACGTAGGCCCAGGTGCCGAGCGCGGGCTCGTCGTGGCGCTCGGGCTCAGGGAACTGCAGCTCGCTGAAGCTGAGACCGCCGCCAGAGAGCTCAACGACGGTGGGCTTGCCGACCGCGTCCGGCGGGCCCATGTCGCTCTTGGTCGGTCCGTGATAGATGTGCCAGCTCGTCTGAACGCGCACCTCGACGACCGCATGGACTGTGTCGCCTATCTGCTTCGTGTAGAGCTTCCCGCGGACGGGGTCCTGAGCGAACCCAGCGAGGCTGAGGAGGGCTAGCGCCAGGGTCGCGCTGAGGAGTCTGTGGATCTTCTTCATGTGGAGCTCCAGCGAGCAGGAGGATACCGAGGACCTCTCATTCTGACATGGGGCCCCCTTTCGCCTTCGGCTAGCTACGGCCCTACGTGCAGGGTGTGAACGAAAACTCCGCTCCTCATCTCCCTCCGTGGGACTGGGGGCCCTGCCAGGGGAGGGACGCGGCCTCAGTCTTTGTGGCGCCGGGGGCCTACAGTTCCCCCTCTCAGCCGATGTTTACGCGGTCAAGACACCGCCCCAGAGGCCCCTGCGACCCCCATGACCCTCTCAAGACGCGACCTCTTCTCCCAATCCGCAGCCTTCGCCGCCGTCGCCAGCGCGGCCGCCGTCGCGAACGCCCAAGGGGTCGAGGACCCCGAGACCCCGCTCACCAAAGAGGAGGAGGTCCTCGCCAAGCTCCAGGGCGCGTGGGTGCTCCGCGAGCTCGACTCCCCTGACTTCCCTAGGCAGCGCCGACAAGAGCGCGCGTTCATGGTGGTCGGCGGCACCTTCCTCGCGATCGACATCAAGCTCGCCTGGGACGCACAAGAAGGAGACGAGTGGGTCGACGGGTTCTTCCAGTCCGGAGTCTCTCGCATCTGGATCGAGCGCTCTAACACCCTCATCGCGCGAGCGCTCATCGGCGTCATGACCAATGAGGACTACGAGATCGAGATCGAGCCCCCCGGGACAGAGCGCCGCTACTCAGTCCGCTTCCAAGAGGACGACGAGCTCGTCCTCAACATGGACGACGGGCCCAGGCTCGCCTTCAAGCGGCTCCAAAACAGCGGCGCTACGCGTCGCGCGTCGAGCCAAGACCTAGACCCGCTGCCGCGCTGAAGGCCCAAAGGTTTCGTCTAGAGACAAGAGAGGCCCGCGCCCCTATGGGGCACGGGCCTTTTTCTTCAGGTGCGCCGAGCGCGCCTGCTTAGCACTGGCTGAAGCCGCAGCTATAGCACTTCACGCAGCCTTCTTCGAAGGCGAGCTTCGCGCTGCATGACGGGCACTTGATCTTGTAGTTGGCGACGTTGCGCGGCGCTTCGCTCGCGCCACCGCCCCCAGTCTGCGTTCCGCCCCCAGTCTTCGCCGTCGTCGTCGCGTCACCGGTCCAGTCCATAGCGCCTTGGTGGCCGACGCTCGCCCTGGAGTCGATGTACTTCTGCAGGGCGCAGGCGAGGCCGTCAGCGAGGGACATGATCCGGCCGTCCTTGGTCGGCACGGAGAGGCTGGAGCCGATCCCGTTGAGCTGGTCCATGGCCATCTCAAGGCTGCCGTTCGAGCGGAGCCAGAGGGAGAGCATCCTGCAGATGGCCTCGAGGTCCGAGTTCGCGACGTCACCGCCCTTACCGAGCTGAGCGAACACCTCGCGAGGCGAGCCGTTCGAGGGGTCGAAGGAGACCTGAACGTGCATGTTCCCGAAGGGGGTGCTCTGCCGGATGCGGACGCTGGGCATGATCTCCGGGAGCTTCTCAGGAGAGAGCTCCGGCATTCCGGACGCCGTCATCTCGGTCGCGAGCTCCGGAGTCGTGGTCGTCTCCGTTTCGGTCTCGGTCTCCTTGCCGGAGTCCTTCAAGGCCATGGGCTGCATCTCTCTGCAGCCGTCCCTGTAGACGGTGACGCCCTTCACGCCCTCCTCGATCGCCATCTCATAGATCTCCCTCACGTCCGCGGGGGTCGCGTCGTTCGGGAAGTTGATGGTCTTGGAGATCGAGGCATCACAGTGGCGCTGGAAGGCCGCCTGCATCTTCATGTGCCAGTAAGGCGTGATGTCGTGCGCCGTGACGAAGACGCTCTTCATCTCGTCAGGGATGTTGTCCATGTACTGGATCGTGCCCTGCTCGATGATGCCGTCGACGGTCTCGTCGTTGAAGCAACCGGCCTCCTTGGCCTGCTCTTCGAAGACGTAGTTCACCTCGCGCATGATCGTCGGCTTGCCCTCGGTGTCCTTCATGACCTGACGGTTGAAGGCCAGGCTGAACATGGGCTCGATGCCGCCAGAGCAGTTCGCGATGATCGAGATCGTGCCGGTGGGCGCGACCGTCGTCGTGTACGAGTTGCGCATCTTGCGGCCCTTGGTCTCCCACTCGGAGCCTTCCCAGGCGGGGAAGCAGCCGCGCTCTTCAGCGAGCATCTCTGAGGCGAGGTGTGACTCGTCGTCGAGGACTTTCATGACCTCTTCGCCGAACGCTGTGCCTTCCGGCGTGTTGTAGCCGATGCCCATCTTGTAGAGCGCGTCCGCGAAGCCCATGACGCCCAGTCCGATGCGGCGGGTCGTCTTCGACATGTTGTCGATCTGGGGCAGCGGGTAGCGGTTGACCTCGATGACGTTGTCGAGGAAGCGAGTCGTCGAGTGAATGATCGACTTGTAGCCCGCCCAATTGAAGGTCGCATCAGCGCCCTCGCCTTCGACGAGGTTTCCGAGGTTCACGGAGCCGAGGTTGCAGGAGTCCCAGGCGTGCAGGGGCTGCTCGCCGCAGGGGTTCGTGGCCTCGATGGTGCCGACGTTCTTGATCGGGTTCTGCTGGTTGATGCGATCGATGAAGATCACGCCGGGCTCACCGGAGCTGTGGGCGTGCTCAATGATCATGTCCCAGAGCTCTCCGACCCTCCAGTACTCACCCTCTGTGCCCTCTTTGGCGAGCTGAGTCCACTCTCCGGAGCGGGGGTTTTGCACCTCGTGGATGCCCTCAGGGTTGTTCTTGAGGTCGTCGAGGAACTTGTCCGTGACAGCGACGGAGATGTTGTAGTTCGTCAGGCGCGAGCGGTCGTCCTTGAAGGTGATGAAGGTGTGAATGTCGGGGTGGTCGACGCGCATCATGCCCATGTTCGCGCCGCGGCGGAACGCGCCCTGCTGGATCGCGTCGGTCGCCTTCGAGAACACCTGAATGAAAGACATCGGGCCTTCCGTCGTTCCGCCTGAGGAGGCGACGAGGTCGCCCTTCGGGCGGAGTCGGCTGAAGCTGAAGCCTGTCCCGCCTCCAGCTTTTTGAATCAGCGCGGTCGCCTTGATCGCTTCGAAGATCCCCTCGATGGAGTCTTCCACCGGCAAGACAAAGCAAGCAGAGAGCATCCCCATCTCACGGCCAGCGTTCATGAGGCACGGGCTGTTCGGCATGAACATCCTGGTGGCCATGAGGTCATAGAACTCTGTCGCGACCGCCATGGCGCGCTCATAGTTCCCCGGTGCGTACGCGAGCTCAGCCTTCGCCACGTGACTCGCCACGCGCCAGAAGAGCTGCGCGGGAGTCTCAATGACTTCACCGGTGTCCGGGTCCTTCTTCAGGTACCTGCGTTCTAGAACCGTGACCGCGTTCTCTGTCAGGTCAGGGGTCCGACAGCTCATCGGCGGGTCGACGTGGTTGAGCTGGTGCTGCGGATCAGTGGGCTGGGTGGTGGCCTCGGTGGCCGGAGTCATCGACGCGGTCGGTTTCACAGTCAGTCTTTCCTCTGTAGCGGGGGGATGAGAGGTGGGCGGGGACGAATGGGGTGGGTCTCTAGTCAAGTTCGGCCCACCGAGGGGCGGGCCGTTTTCGCTCCGGGTTTGTGGCGCGTCGCGCGGTCGGACGCGCGCCGAAGTAGGACCAAATCTAGCCACTTCGAGGGCCGTTGTCATGTCCTTCCGGTGCTTGTATCCCAGCGGCCGAGAAGTTCCTTGCCTGCCACCTCTTTCCAAGACGATGCCGGAGCAGCCTTGGGACTAACCACTACATCTTGTGGGTGCCCGACTTAGGCCCTACCGCATCTTTGACACTGGCCCTCTCAGAGCCTCAGCGTCCGAACCTCTTGGCGAGTTTGGCCAAAAGCACTTTTTGCACCGGGATCCGGAGCGCGGCGGCGAGGAGGAAGTAGGTCAGCGCCCCAACCGATATGGCGACCAGGAGCGCCGCAGTGCGACCCCACGCGTCGTGCAGCGCAGCCTCCGTCGCCCAAGCCGCCCAGCCCATCAGGAGCGAGGCGCCGAGCATCTTGGAGACCAGGCCCCAAGTGCCTGGGAGCGCCGGCGGGAGCCCGAGCCGCCGGTGCCCGCGGAGCAAGAGGAGGAGGTGGAGCCAGCTGCTGATCGCTGTCCCCAGGGCCAGGCCCTCGATGTCCATGCCGTAGACCTCTAAGAAGAGGACGTTCAGGCCAGTGTTGAGGACCATGGTGAGGATCGAGAACACGACGGGGGTTCGCTTGTCCCCCATAGAGATGTACACGCGTGTTGCGAGCATCGCCGCGCCGCCGGGCAGCAAGGCGAAGGTCAGGTACTGGAGGGCTGGGGTTGTCCTGCTGACCCCCTCTGCTCCGAACTCACCGTGCTCCAAGAGCACCGAGATCTCTGGCCCTGCGAGGACAAAGAGGCCTACAGTTGCGGGTAAGAGTAGGAAGACGC
>JAKVCE010000082.1 GCA_022447405.1 Planctomycetota bacterium
CCAGGAGTTGAGATCTTCGCTCGATCAGCGCTTTGTGGGGTCAGGCGGTCTTGGTGCGGGTCTGGGTGTCGTGGATGTCTTCAATGATAGGCCCTGGCCACCAGGACTCCACGCGGCTGAGGTAGCCGAGGAAGAGGGCGAAGAGCACGACCTCAAAGTCCATCCGGCGGAAGACCTCTACGCGGCCTTCACGACCGAGGTGCACTTGGGCCATTTGGCCTGTTTTTGGGGCGTGGAGGGCCCATCCAGAGCCAAAACCGGGCAGCGGGATGAGCCGCATGGGGCGCGTGCCCGTCGAGAGGTCTACCTCTCGCCCGATGAAGGACCAGCGCAGGGAGGCGCCGAGCCACTCGCGGCCCTCGCTCCAGAGCGAGAACTGGCTCCTCAGGATGCCCGGATCGCGCCTAATCTCGAGCTTTTCGCCCTTTAAGGGGGTGTAGGCGCCTCTGACGACCATCCCCAAGCGGTTCCTGGAGAGCTTCATGACGCCGACGTCACCCTCAGGGCCCGAGATGTGGATCACGGGGTTCCAGAGGCCCTTGGTGTGGACTTGGTAGGTGGTCGTGGGGACGGGCATGAGTGTATGGGAGGGAGCCGCAGGCTCCTCTGTTCCCGAACTATCGGGTCTCTGTGCCGCCCTCCTTTGGGCCTTTCCAGATCCCAGGGGGTCAGGGAGCACTTTGAATTCTCCTAGCCGGGAACTGCCTATGGGGCGATTCGGCCCTCGAGCTGAGCTAATTCGCCCTAAACAGCGTGAAAGGGCCTAAAAAAGCCCTGCCTCCTCGTAGCACCTCAGCGTAGGCAGGTTGGTGTCGGCCAACTCCCCAAAGGCACCTATCTCGAGCAGTTCACGAGTCTGGGTCATCGAGCAGTCGCTCAGGGATCTCCCCTTGGTTCGCCTGAGCTGTCCCGGAGCTCTTGTTTGTGCGCTTCTAGGTGGACTGAAACTTCTGTGTGACAACTCAGAGGGGTGTTCGTGTAGGTTTCAGGCGCACTCTGCCTGACCTCTCTGGGTGGGCGCTGGGGTGCTGCTTGGAGGCCTGGCCTGCTGGCTCTAGGAGAGTCAGGGGCACAGGCGCTAGAGGAGGAGCCATGGATCGAATCACCCTCGACCTCACGAACGCGACGTCCGACGCCATCGGACCCGACCACGGGATCAGCTCCGAGGAGCTGGCTGGTCTGCGCGACGCGGCGCTTAAGGCCCAGGCTGCGGTGGAGGCCCGTCGCGGAGCAGACCTGCGTTGGATGGATCTGCCCTACGCGCACGAGGTCCACGACGAGGTTTTGGACTACGCCTCCTCTGTGGCTGGACGTTTCAAGAACGTCGTCGTGCTGGGGATCGGCGGGTCCGCCTTGGGAAACACCGCGCTCCACGCCGCGCTCTCGAGTCCCTTCCATGACCTCGCGCCGCCGGCAGGCTGGCCGCGCTTGTTCGTCCTGGACAACGTCGATCCGGATCTTGTCGGTGAGTGGCTCGATCACTTTGACCCGGCGGAGACCCTCTTCAATGTGATCTCAAAGTCTGGCGGGACCGCAGAGACGATGAGTCAGTTCCTGCTCTTCCGCGAGCGCCTCGTAGAGGTCTTGGGGGAGGAGGGCCACCGCGAGCACCTCGTCGTCACGACCGACGCCGAGAAGGGGATCTTGCGGGAGATCGTCCAGCGCGAGGGCTACCAGTCTTTCGTCGTCCCGGACGGCGTGGGCGGCCGCTTCAGCGTGCTCTCACCTGTCGGGCTCCTCTCCTCTGCCCTCGTCGGGATCGACATCAAGGGCGTGCTGGCTGGGGCGGCTTCCATGGACGAGCACTGCAAGCAGGCGAGCTTTGAGGAGAACCCCGCCCTCAACTACGCCTGTCTGCAGTGGCTGATGCAGGAGAAGAAGGCAAAGAATGTCGCCGTCACGTTCTCCTACAGCCACCGCCTGCGCGCCTTGGCCGACTGGTACGCACAGCTCCTCGCGGAGTCGATCGGGAAGCGCACGAGCCGCAGCGGCGATGACGTTCACAAGGGACCGACCCCGGTCCGCGCTGTCGGCGTCACAGATCAGCACTCGCAGGTGCAGCTCTACGTCGAGGGCCCCTTCGACAAGTGGTTCACCCTGCTCTCGGTCACGCAGCCGGACCACGCTGTCCCGCTGCCCTCTGCCTATCCCGATCTTGAGGGGGCGGAGTACCTCGCCGGCCGCGACCTAGGAGAGCTCTTCACCGCGGAGCGTGAGGGCACCAAGGTCGCGCTCACCGAGGCCGGACGTCCGAACGTCTCGATCGTCTTCCCGCGGGTCGACGCTCGCAGCGTCGGTCAGTACCTGATGATGATGGAGCTCGCCGTCGCCGTGATGGGAGAGCTCTACGACGTCGACGCCTTCGACCAGCCAGGCGTCGAGGCCGGTAAGATCGCCGCCTACGCCCTCATGGGCCGGGCAGGTTATGAGACCAGGCGCGGGGAGATCGAGGGCGCTGGGCCCACGGAGCGCAAGACCATCTGATGGCGGAGTCGCCGAACGACGACGCGGACGATCTCGCCCCCTCAGACGAGAGGCCGGGCCTCCGCGACAAGGTCAAGGGGAAGATGAAGGACTCGATCGTCTCTCTCGCGACCTCCTCGTACGACGCGCGCGCGGATGACCTTGAGGAGCGCGCTGTGCGCGCGATGCGGCGCGCTATCCAGGAGGAGGGCGAGCGCATCCGCGAGCTCCTCGAGCACTCCCTCGTCGTGAAGCGGCGCGAGGTGAGGCTTTCGCTCCTCGTGATCCTCGTCGCCAACCTCCTCTACCTCGCGGTGTGGTGGTTCGTTCGAGGTGATGTGTGAGCGAGCTCCCGGACCCGGTCTACGTCTGCCGCGTCACCACGATCACGCTCTTCGCCTACTGGAGCCTGCGCGGCTGGCTGCGCATGGGGAGATTTATCCACAGCTTCGAGACGAAGGCCAAGGAGTTCAGCGTCTCACCGCGCGAGGTCCGGAGGCAGGTGCGGCGCGTCGCGCTCTGCGCCACCATCGGCGACCCCACGAACGCGCTCCTCTTGTGCGCGATCGCGTGGCTCTGGACTATGCCTCGCTTCTAGGCGCTCAGCCCTTCTCGTCGAAGCCGCACTGGTTCTCGAGCGTGTTCAAGGTCGAGAGCCCGAGGGCGTTGCGCGTCTCTAAGAGCTTCTGGACCGCCTCGTCAGGCAGCGGGTCGATGCCGCCGCGGACGGCGTGGGCGAGCCAGAGGATCCGCGCCGTGTGCTCGATCATGTCGAGCTTCTTGTAAGCGTCGAGGAGGTTCGTCCCGACGGTCACGGAGCCGTGGTTCTTCATCACCAGGGTGTCCGCGCCGCGCACGACGGCGGGGTGGGCGGGGGGGGGGGCGTGTGTCGGGGGGGGGGGGTTGGGGGGGGGGGGGATCCCTCCGATCGTCACGACGATCTCAGGGATGATCGGGACCTGGAGGTCGATCCCAGCGACGGTCATGGCGACGCAGTGCGGGGGATGGCAGTGCAGGACAGCCTTCATCTCAGGCCGCTCCTCGTAGCTCACGATGTGGATCCCAACCTCTGAGGAGCACTTCGGGCCGTCGTCGACGCTCTCACCGCGCATGTCGACGTGGGCGAGGTTTCGCGGGGAGAGGAAGCCCTTCATCGCGCCAGCGGGCGTGATGATCATGGTCCCGTCCGAGAGCCTGCCTGAGATGTTGCCGTCCGCGCCGACGATGTAGCTGCGCTGGTAGCACAGGCTCCCGATCTCACAGATCGCGTTCCTCAGCCTGGCCTCTTCGTCGCTCCAACCGAAGCGCTCAGCCATCTCTTGGACGCTCACGCGCTCACCTCTTCGTAGTGGTTATAGACGTGCTCGCCGCCGACCTCGACGTGGTCGATGACGCCTACCACGAGGGTCTTCACAGGGGCGTCAGAGTCGCCAAGGATCTGGCGCCCTGAGTTTCCCTCATCGATCACGAGCACGCGGTCGCCCTCACCGGCGCCGACCGTGTCGATCGCGATGCGCGCGTTTCCGCTGGGGGCTCCTTGGGGAGTGAGGGGCTGAACGAGGAGCAGCGTGCGCCCGTCGAGGAAGTCCATCTGAACGGGGCTCGTCACGTTGCCCACGACCTCTGCGATGATCATTGGGCCCCTCCTGCGAGAGAGCCTGCGACGACCTCGCCTGAGTTCGTCGCCTCTTCCACGACGCCCAAGATGGTCGCGTCGACGGGGACGAAGGTCTCGGGGCACGCGAGCGCGGCCTCTCTGCCGTCGATGAAGTGGACGGTGTCGCCAGGTCCTGAGGGGACCACCGCGCAGGCGACCAAGCTCGTGCCAGCCTCTTCGCCGCTCGCGTCGAGGGGCTGCACCAGCTGGAGCGGGACCCCTTCGAGGCCTGGATAGCGGTGGGTGGCGACGAGGCGCCCGATCACGCGGCCTAGGTGCACGGTCTCCTCCTCAAGCCCACTTCTCGTAGACGTTCTCGCCGTCGAGGTCCCAGGAGTCGACCACGGCCATGGCGACGGCGTCGCAGGGCTTGTCCTGAGTCAGCTCGGTCTGGCGTGCGCTCGACCCCGTCGCATAGAGCACGAGGTCTCCCGTGCCAGCGCCGACAGCGTCCACCGCGACGACGTACTGCTCCTTGGGCTTGTTGGCGTGGTCGTGGACCTGGAGGACGAGGAGCTTCTTGTCCGCTATGCCCGGGTCTTTTTGAGTGGCGACGACGCTTCCGACGACTTTGGCGATCAGCATGTTGTGGTGTGGGAGGGCCGCAGGGTGCGGCGCGCTCATGAGAAGCAGAGCCTAGCGCCTCGCTGGGAGCGGCGCACGGATCAGCTATCTCTGGCGCTGCCTGGGGAGGGTGATCTCCACCTCTGAGGGCTTGAGGGTGTCTTCGACGAAGCGCCTGCGCAGGTCCTGACGCACCTGGAGGGACATCTGCTCCCAGGCAGGCGCGGGGCGACGCGAGCTGAGCCACAAGAGGACGCAGCCTTTGGTGGTCCGCTCAGGACCGAGGACGCGCTCCTTGGGGTCCTCTGGGAGCTCTGGGAGGCCGCCCCAGCGCCCGAAGGCTGCGCTGACGAGGTCGGAGCGTATCTGCTTGTCGAGCTTGGGCATCCAGTAGACGGCTCCCTTGGCCAGGTCCCCCTGCGCCTCGGAGCGGCCCTCGCTGATGGCGAGGAACTCCTCATCGCTCTCGATCACCGTGAGCATCTGATGCATCTCCTCCTCGGCCATCTCGAAGGTGCGCGGGATGAACTCGTTCGTGAAGCGCGCCGCGCGCAGGAAGAGCACGCGCACGCCGAGGGCCTCGCCGTAGTGTCCGTCGAAGTAGTCCCGGTCCGTGTTGTAGGCGGCGCGTAGGCCCTCTTCTCCATACATCCGGTCCACGTAGAGGCCTGAGAGCGCTGCGATCAGGACCGATGGGTCCTTCGCGAGCGAAGCAGGGGTCAGGCCTTGTGAGGCGAGCAGACGCTCGAAGGAGATGCCGGCGTAGCTCGGGTCTGCCTCCGCTTGCGCCTTGCGGCGCGCGACCTCTGCCTCGATCGCGCGCGTGATCTCGGCCGGAGAGAGGTCCGGTAGGCGGCTCTGGATCCTCTTCGCGAGGAGCAAGTGGTAGCAGGCGTCCTTGAGCTCCTCAGGCGGGAGCTGTGAGCGGAGGTGCGCGAGGAGCTCTGCAGTCTTGATCTGGACGGGCGGGCAAGTCAGCACGACGCCTCCCTTGAAGGGCGGCTCCTCCTCGGTCACGCCTCGCTCGGCGATCTCGCCCTCCAGCCAGGCGCTCTGCTGTTCACCGGTGACGTTCGCGCCCTCTTGGATCCCTACCGAGAGGCGGGTCAGCTGCTCCTGCAAGATGGCGAGGCGCATGTACTCAAAGAACATCTCGGGGTCCACGCCGCTGGCCTCGAGGTACTCGTCGAGGCTCTCGGCCTCGCCGCTCTTCTTGACCTGCTCTTCCAGGGTCGCGACGCGCGCCTCGAGCTCACCCGCTGGGACGCTGACGCTTCGCTCAGCGGCGATCGCGTCCACCATGCGGCCCTCCAAGAGGTGCTGAAGGATCTCCCTGCCGCGGGGTGAGCGCGCGTGTCGGAGGATGAGCAGGTCCTCCAATTCTGTGAGCTCAAGCGCTGTCCCGCGTCCGGTCGCGCAGACGACGACCTCTTTGGCCTGGGGCTCCTGCTGGGGCAGAGCGGGGCCGAAGACGGGGAGGGAGAGGAGCAGGGCGAGGGTCACGGGACAGATCTTACGCGCTCGAGACCCTCTGGAGGGGCTCGCGGCAGGTCGATCCGCTATCTTGCGCTCCGTCCACGAAGATCAACCACAGACACACTCTCACGATGATGCACACCACCAAGACTCTCTCTCTCGCCGCGCCCGTCCTGGCCCTCCTCTGCGTCCTGCCTTCTAGCCTCCGGGCTCCTGAGGCGGTGAGCCCTGCGGCTGACGCTGAGGCCTACACGGTCGATCTGGTGCACTCGACGATCCTCTTCAAGGTCAACCACCTCGGGATCTCCAACGCGTACGGGCGCTTCAACAAGTTCTCGGGCGACATCCAATGGGCGCCGGAAGACCTGAGCCAGACCTCCGTCAGCTTCGAGGTAGACGCAGCGAGCGTCGACAGCAACCACGAGGGCCGTGACGACCACCTACGCGGCCCCGACTTCTTCAGCGTGAAGGAGTTCTCGACCTGGAGTTTCGCCTCGAAGGAGGTCAAGTCTCTAGGCGAAGACCGCTACGAGGTCACGGGCGACATCACGGTGCGCGGGAAGACCGAGGAGCTCAGCTTCGAGATGGAGAAGACCGGTGAGGGCGAGTCCGAGCGCTTCGGGAAGAAGGTCGGCTTCGAGGCGATGTTCACGGTCAAGCGGACAGAGTTTGGCATGAGCTACGCGATCCCCGGAATCGGTGATGAGGTTCACGTGACCCTGAGCATCGAGGCCAACCTGGCCAAGGACTAGGCCTGGACCTCTTCAAGGAGGTGCTCCTGCCCGCGCTCGCGCCGGCTCTGGTCGCTGGCGCGGCGCTGCTCATTGCGCGACGCAGCCGGGCGGCCATCGCCGGGCTCGCTGGAGCGCTCGGGTATCTCACTGCCCACACAGCGCTCTTAGGTCTCCCCGAGCTCGAGCCGGTCGCCGCGGTCGAGCGCATGCCCTACGTCCTCCTCGCGATCGGAGCTGTGGTCGCGATGGGCGGAGTCCGCGCGAGCTCTGTCGGGGACGCCATGCTCTTCCTCGTCTCTGCCGCTGGGGCGTGGTGGTTGACGGAGAGCGCTCGGGCCAATGACCTGGCGGAGACGCCAGGTCTCTTGCTCTTGGGCGGGCTGGCGCTCGTCGCTTACGCCTCCAGTCAGCTCCTCGGGACGATCTCCCAGCGCGCCAAGCCCTGGGTCGCTCCGCTCCTCGTGGCGCTGGCCTCCCTGGCCCTCGCTCCCGCGCTCGTCATGGGCCGCTCCGGATCGCTGGGACAGCTCGCCGGCGCGCTTTGCGCGGCGTCCTCGGCTGCTGTCGTCCTGTCTTTGCGCGGCGACCTCGAGCGGGAGGCCGCGCTCATGGCGCGAGCTGCCGCGCCAGCGCTCTCGCTCCTCGCCGCGTGCGGAGCCCTCTACGCCTACTTGGATCCTTGGGCTGCGGCATGCCTGGCCCTCTCTCCGCTCCTCGCGGGCTTCGGCCTGCGCAGGAAGGAGGAGTGGTCCACGGGCCACGGCCTGTCCGCGGCTGCGCTGCTTGGCTTGCTCGGCCTCTGGCTCGCGTATCAGGGGATGCCGGCTCCCTCGCCTTACGACTACTGAGCTTCGCGTTCGCTCGCGAGGTCCCGGGAAGCTAGGGCTGGCCCGCGGAGCCTGAGATAGATGCACACGCCGATGGCGACGAAGAAGAGGCTGACGGCCAAGCCCCACCAGATCCCGGGCAGGCCGTGGCCGAGGTGGAAGGCGAGGTACCAGGAGAGGGGGACGCCGATCCCGTAGTAGCCGAAGAAGTTGAGCCAGGCGATCGCTTTGGGCGTGGCCATGCCGCGCAGGATCCCGCCGCCGATCACCTGCAAGCCGTCAAAGACCTGGAAGGCCGCCGCGATGGGCAGGATCAGGGCGGCGAGCGCCGCCACCTCGGGCTCCGCCCCGTAGAGCGCTGGCAGGTGGTGGCGGAAGAGGACGAAGAT